>JAJRVO010000325.1 GCA_024277275.1 Chloroflexota bacterium | reverse complement strand
CTGCCCCCCTGCTCCCCTGCTCCCCTTCCTTTCCCCCCCAATCCCCAATCCAAAATCCAAAACCAAAAATCCAAAATTGGCTCATCCTGCAACTCATCCCCCTCCTCCTCTACCTCCCCTGGCTCCCCACAGCCTGGCGACAGATAACCACCTGGCCTTCTGAGCAGCAAGCCGGCTCACTGACCAGTGTCCTGACCACAATCTCAACCACGCTTCTATTTGGCCTCTCCTGGCCCTATGATTTGGGTTTAGTGGCGATAGCCATTTTAGGGATAATGTTGACCGTTACGGGTTTCAGATTTTGGTCCCTTCGCCTTCGCCTCAGCCTTAGCCTAACGCTGCTCTGGCTCTGGTTTTTGCTGCCACTCGCGCTCACCATCTTCATCTTCAGCCCCGCCTTCCTCAAATTCTTATTAGCAGCGACCCCCCCCCTGACCATCTTGCTGGCCGTCGCCCTCAACCAAATTCATCTATTTCTGGCCCCTCCCCCGCCCCCCCGCTCCCCTGCCCCCCTGCCCCCCCGCCCCCCCGCTCTAAATCCCCTGCGCCAAAAGTGGATAGCCAACCTGGTCGGCGGAGTTTTGCTCATTGCCTTGACCGGCGTATCGCTGCTCTCGCTCTATCACTACTACACCAACGCCGCTTACGCCCGCGATAACTACCGAGGCATTGTCCAATTCATCAAAGCCGTCGGCGGGTCGGGGGATGCCGTTATCCTGAGTGCAGAGGGTCAACAAGATGTCTTTAACTACTACTACGAGCAAGGTATGATTTCATCTCAGCCGCCGGTTTATCCTTTACCCCGCCGCCGCCCGCTGGATGAAGCTGAAGCTCTTGCCGAACTGCAACACATTGGCGACACGTCGAGCAAAGTTTACGGCGTTTACTGGGCCACCCACCAGGCCGACCCCGACGGTTTGATTGAAGGCTGGCTAAACGCCCATCTTTTCAAAGCTGCCGACCAGTGGTACGGCAATGTCCGGCTGGTCAGCTACGCCACGCCGCAGACCGGCGACAAATTGCCGCTTATCCCGGTTAATTATCAACTGGGGCAAAATATCCGGCTAACCGGCTACGTCCTCTCAACGCCCCAAATTACGCCGGGCGACATTTTGCAAGCGGCCTTGCAGTGGGAAACAGATGAACCCCTGGCCGAGAACTACACCGTTTTTCTCCAAATCTTAGACCCGGCCAATCACCTGGTCGGTCAGCGCGACGCGCCGCCGCTAACGCCTGCCTCCAATTGGCCCGCCGGTGAACCGGTATCCGACGCGCACGGTATCTTTATCGAGCCGGGTACGCCGCCCGGCGCGCACCGCTTGATTGTAGGGCTTTACAACAGTGAAACCGGCCGGCGACTGCCGGTAAACGGAGGAGAGGAGGGGCAAGATTTCATCGAACTGAGCCAGGTCGAGATTATCTCCTCCCCTGTACCTTTGCCCCCGGAAGCGTTCAACATTCAAATCCCGGTGAATCAACAGATGCTTGAACTTGAGTTGCTGGGCTACGATTTCTATAAACTGGGCCATCGCTCAACGCCGGATACCCCTCTTCATCCCGGCGACCCGGTTCAATTGGTAGCCTACTGGACCCTGCGCCGGCCGGTAGAATTGCAGAGCCAACTTTCTATTCGCGTAGTCAATGTCTCTGGTACGGGGACGCCTGTATCTGTAACGTATCCCCTGGCCGGAACCGATTATCCGGCCGGCGAATGGCAACCGGGGGAGATTATTCGGGCGCAGTACGACTTCTTTTTAAGCGGCTTGCAGCCGGGGAGGTATCGGCTGGCGTTGGCTGTAGGCGACGGCGCGCGCGAAGCAGAGGTTGTGACCGGGCTGTTTTGGGTAGAGTGAGCTTGACATCCTTCCCATTTTGGAAGAACATGAGATGTAATTATAGCGAGGGATTGAGGGGGTAGAGTTGCCGGATATCTCAATAACCTCACCCAATAAAGGAAACTTTGCAAGTTCCCAAACTCCAGTTTGGGAATGCAAGACTGAGCAGTTACAACTTAGCCTAAATAATTGTCTGCTGGTATAATCGAACGCTTGAAACGTAAGTTGAGTAAGTTGGCGAGTTTAGTGAGTTTGGTTAGTAATGAGAATTAAATAACTGTCCCTCAACGTTGTAATTGGTAAATGGTAATTGGTTATTAAGCCAATCCCTAATTACTAATTACCATTTACTGCGCTCTGAAATGAGACAGTTATTTAATCCCGATTCCTTAGCCGATAACTCACCAAACTCACAAAACTCACCCAACTCACTAAACTCATTGAACTCACCAACGGAATAATCCCGGTATGGAACTGACCCCCATCTTCATTTGGTGGCTTGTTATTTTAATCATAGGAGCAGTTGGCTGGCCGCTGGCTTTTAGCTTGCTGCGTCATCTGCCGGGTCGAGGCTTTGCCTTTGCCCGGCCGCTAGGGTTTTTGATTACCGGCTACATTTTGTGGTTGGGGGCCACCTTTCGACTGCTACAAAACAACGTTGGCGGGATTTTGGCGGCGCTGGCTTTGGTAGCGGCTATCGGTCTAATCTGGCATCGGCGGCAGGTTGGTTTAGAACAAAGCCCTTCAATATTAACCTGGCTCAAGTGCGAGTGGCGTTACGCAGTAGCAGTCGAGCTACTCTTTAACGTTGCTTTTGTGGGTTGGGTCTTTTATAAAGCTCACAACCCCAACATTGAAACCGCCGGCGGGGAAAAGTGGATGGAGATTGCCTTTATCAACGGCATTCTGCGCAGCGATTACTTTCCCCCTCAAGACCCGTGGCTGTCTGGTTTTGGCATTAGCTACTACTACTTTGGCTATGTGCTGATGTCCGCAGCCACCCAATTAACCGGCCTGGTCTCCACCCTTGCCTTCAATCTGTACATCCCCACCCTCTTTGCTATGACCCTTACCGGAGCCTTTGGTATTACCGCCAATCTGGTTGCCCTGCACCGGAAACAATTATCAATTAACAATGAGCAATTATCAATCCAAAATCCAAAATCCAAAATCCAAAATCCAAAATCGGCCATAGCAACCGGTCTGGTCGGGTCGCTATTTGTGGCTGTGATGGGAAACTTGATTGGCGTGTTTGAGGTATTGCACAAACGCGGCTTGCTGCCCGCCGAGTTTTGGCTCTGGCTCGATATCCGCGATTTAAAGATACCGCCTGTTGGTCCCGGCGATTCCTGGATTCCGGATCGCTTTATCTGGTGGTGGCGCGGCTCGCGGGTGCTGACTGATTACTATCTGGCCGGCGGCGAGCAGGAAGTGATTGACGAGTTTCCCTTTTTTAGTTTTTTATTGGGCGATGTTCACCCCCACGTTTTGGCTTTGCCTTTTGTACTGCTGGCGACGGCCCTGGCTTTGAATCTGCTTGTCAACCCAACCCGGCGAACGGCAAACGACAAGCCTGAGTCGGCGAATACCATTTTTGACAAATTGCGAAAAATTTTAGAAAATAGCTGGCAGGAGTTGCGGCAAGCCACCGGCGGGCGGATGGGGTTTGTGCTTTATGCCATCTGCATAGGTGGCTTGAGTTTTTTGAATACCTGGGATTTTCCCATTTACTTGAGCGTGGTGGGGCTGGCTTTTATCGCCTGGTTGGCGCAGCGTCGCGTTAATTGGCAGTTGGCCTTACAACCGGGGCTGATTGGCATAGGCATTATGGGCATAAGCGGCGTCATTTTGTACCTGCCCTTTTACGTCACGTTTCAATCACAGGCCAGAGGTATTTTACCCAACCTGTGGAATCCAACCCGGTTGCCCCAGTTTTTTGTTTTCTTTGGTCCGTTTTTGATAGCGGTAATTGTGCTGCTTATCATTTTGACAATGAAACAGAGCGGCTGGAGAAAGCATATAAGCTGGACCGTGCCGCTGACAGTTTTGGGGCCGGTACTGGCGATGTTGCTGGTTTTGAGCACGCTCCTGTTTAGTCCTGCCGGTCGTGATTATATCCAGGGGCATCTAAACAACCCCGATGTGCAGGCCGTAGTGGGCGCAAACACCATTGGCGCGCTTATTCAAGAATCGCTGCTGCGACGCATCGCCAATCCCTGGACATTTTTGCTGCTGGGCGGGCTGTTGGGGTGGGCTATGGCCCTGCTCATCGGCGTCAGCGAGTCGAGCCAACAACCCGCCGATAACCGGACGGTTGAGAAATTTGTGCTGATTTTGATGCTGACCGGGCTGGCTCTGCCCCTGGCGGTTGAGTTTGTGTATCTGCGCGACAACTTTGGCACCCGGATGAATACCGTTTTTAAGTTCTACTTTCAGGCCTGGGTGTTGCTGGCCCTGGTCTCGGCTTTTGCCGTTTACTACGTGTCAAAAAATTTACGGGGAGTTTCGGCGTTGGGGTGGCAGGTCGCTATGACTTTATTGGTGGCCGGGGCTATGATTTATCCTGTTTTGGCTACGGCCAATAAAGCCAACAACTTTCAAGATGAACCCACCCTAAACGGCATCGAGTGGATTTCCCGCTTCCGGCCCGGCGATTACGCGGCCATTGAGTGGCTGCGAGAAAACGCAGCCGATGGCGAGGTTGTCTTAGAAGCTCCCGGCTCCGGGTACGCCGCTTACCAATACACCGGTCGGATATCGGCGCTAACGGGCTTGCCAACTTTGTTGGGGTGGGGCGGTCATCAAAGCCAGTGGCGCGGCAACTACGACGAACCCGCTCGCCGGGAGCCGGATATAGACCTGCTTTTCAACAGCTTGGATTTTGAGCAAACACGGGCGCTGCTGGACAAGTACAACATCACTTACGTTTATGTCGGGCCGCTGGAACGGGAGCGGTACTCGCCGCAGGGTCTCAAAAAATTTGAGCGCTTGATGACGGTGGCTTTTCAGCAGGGCGATGTGACAATTTATCAAAGATGATAGAGGCGAAGGGAAAGCTACAATAATGAATACTATCACAGTTTCAAAGACAACTTATAAATTGTTGCAGAGCAAAGCTCAAGAAATTGCGCAGACGCCCGATCAGGTAGCTGATGAGTTATTGCGTCATCAACTGGCGCCGCAACACGCTTATATTGAGGTGGTTGAAAAGATTATAGGTCCTCAGGCTGTAATTAAGGACACACGAGTTCCGGTGAGTATAATTATTGGCTACTTGCGTATAGGAGAAACCCCAGAGTCACTGGTAGAGAAAATCTTGCCGCACCTTACGTTGGCGCAAGTTTACGACGCATTGAGTTACTACTACGATTATCAGGATGAAATTGAGCAGGAAATAACTAAAAACTCGGAGGAATATGGACGAAACTATTTGCGCGAACACTTGGGCGAGGAAGGCTACTTACGTGTAACCGGGCAAACCAAGTGACGAATAAGCCGATTAAACTTCTGCTTGATGAACATATTTGGTAAGGACTAACAGAAGCGCTTACTCAGCGGGGCTACGATGTTGTCCACATTGTTAATACCGAACACCGCAGCATAGATGACGAGCCATTGTTGGCTCTGGCTGCCGCTGAAGATCGAGCCGTACTCACCTATAATGTGCGTGACTTTGCGCCTCTAGTACACGGCGGCGTAAATCCTTCGGTAGTTTATGGAGTGAAAAAGTGCACTTTTTCACTCCATAAACTAAGCAACGCGCTGCTTGTAACTACCGAAAGACTTCCGCCAAGCTGTACTAGTGAGGTCTTGGTACGAGACTGGTCAGGAGCACGCCGGGGTAATTCTCTCAACTCAATTGCCTCCGGGTGAACTACTGGGGCAAACGGAAAAACTACTGGCTACACTTTCAGCCGATGAACTGAAGAACACGGCTCGTTGGTTGCAAGAATTCAGATAATATCTAACGGTACAAATCTTGGCAACACAAACCAAACACAAACCAAAACAACATTTACCTAAAACAACAGACAAACCCGTAGAAGAACCCATCGCTACGCAAATTGAGACCGAACCCGCTCCGCCGACCTGGTTCACGCTGGAGACCTTACTTTATGGGGTGGTTATTGCCCTGGCTTTGGCTTTGCGACTGTGGAATCTGGGACAGTATCCCCTGACAGACGATGAGGCTCAACAAAGCCTCATAGCCCTTCAACTCTACGAGGGTCAGCGGTTGGAGGCGGTTGCTAACTATAGCCCTTTGCTGGTCTCGCTCAATGCTCTGGTCTTTTTTCTGATTCACGAAAGCGACGCCTCGGCTCGACTGGCGTCCGTGCTATTTGGCAGCGGTCTGGTTTTGTTGCCGCTCACCCTGCGTCGACAGCTTGGCTCGCGCGTTTGCTTGCTGGCTTCGGCTTTATTGGCAATATCGCCGGCAGCCATCTTTTTATCGCGGACGCTCAACAGCGAAATTGCGGTTGCCGTTGGCGCTTTAATGGCGGTGTCCGGCTTTTTTAATTGGACCGAAGACGGTCAACAGCGATGGCTTTACCTGGCTGCGGGAGGCGTGGCTGTGGCGCTGACCGCCGGACCAATGGCTTACTCCATTATTGTTGTTTTTGCGCTCATTGTTCTGCTCAGGCTGGCCGATTTTAGAGAACGCTGGACTCAAGGCGCGCGCCTTGCCGCCGAAGGTGAAGCAGACTCTCAAAAAACAGAAACACGCAGCGCCCGCCGCAAGTCTGGCGAGGAGTCGGAAAATAAAGGCTTAAATCTCAATTTCCAGCAGGCGGGCATCTTTTTAGCCGCCGCGCTAATTCTATTTTCCACCGCAGCCACCCTCAACTTGAGTGGGTTTGGTGTGACCACCAGCCTCTTTAGCGATTGGTTAAGCCGGTTCAGTTTGCAGACCGGGCCTAATGCCGGATTCAACGCCGTATTTTTGCTGACAATTTACGAACCCTTTTTGGTGATGGCCGGTCTGGCCGGTCTGGCTTATGCCATCTTTAACCGCAATCTGCTGCGCCTAACTTTTGCCGGCTGGTTTGTCGGCGCGCTCATTCTGGATTTGGTTATGGCCGGACGCCCTAACGGCAACATCATCTTGTCGTTAGCGCCTCTGGCTTTTCTGGGCGCTTTTGTTCTGGCCGAATTGTGGGAAAGCGTACAAAAATGGGGCGGTTGGAACAACGAGGGAATTATTTTGGCTTCCGGTTTGGTGATTGCCGTTTTTGGATATATTGGGCTTATGGGCTGGATTGTTCGCAGTTGCGCGGATGATGACATGTTTTGCCAATTTGCCTGGCTTCAAGCCGGGGCAGCCCTGGTTCTGTTCCTGGTTATTGTTGCCTTTTTCTGGTTTATCAACGGGACCGAAACAGCCCTGAGAGGCATCGCCGTAACCGGCGTGGCTATCGGCTTGATAGCCGTCCTTAATATCGGCTGGCGCCTAAATTATGGCCCGTTGATGAATTTGGCCTATCAACCTCTGGCCGGCATCCCGCCCTCAACAGAGTTAGTCGCCCTGACGCAAACCTTGGCCAGCGAGTCGTCAAGGCGGGTGGGCGACACAACCCTGCTGGATATCACCCTGGTCAAGGCGACCCCGGCCCTGCAATGGCAGCTTCGCGACTACCGATATCAAACCCGCGTTAATTCTATGCTCGGAGTTCCTCCGGCCTCAGTTATTGTCACCCCCACCCCCACCGAGCAGGAATTTAGTATGGACGACGCCTATATTGGACAAGATTTCGCCGTCAATGCCATCTGGTCTCCCGTGGGTATGCAATCCAAAGAATTAATCAACTGGCTCATTTATCGCCAAACAAGCCGGCGCCCCCAAAGCGACAAGGTGGTGCTGTGGCTGCGCTGGGATGCGCGTCAATAAAGATACTGAGGATAACAAAATTGACAGTTAAAAGCGACACTTTAGAAAAAAAATTCAATCTCGACACACCCTTAACCGCCCTCTTTACCCTAAACTGGGAAATTTTGCTATATGCAACCATTTTTGTAGTAGCCGTTGTCACCCACTTTTACGATTTGGGCGCGCGGGCAATGAGTCACGATGAAAGCCTGCACACCCTCTACTCCTGGAATCTCTACGCCGGAAAAGGCTACCAGCACGACCCGCTGATGCACGGGCCGTTCCTCTTTCACATCAACGCCCTGGTCTACCTTCTTTTTGGCGACAACGACTTTACGGCGCGTATTGCTCCCACGCTTTTTGGCGTGGCCCTGGTCATGCTGCCCTACTGGTTCCGGCCCTGGCTGGGGCGAGTAGGCGCGCTGTCGGCCTCAGTGATGATTCTGATTTCGCCGGGGCTTATGTTTTACAGTCGCTACATCCGGCACGATATCTTTATTAGCGTTTGGACCGTGCTGATGATTTTGGCCTTCTTCCAATACATGCGCGCCAGGGATACTCGCTGGCTGTATATTGGGGCGGCGTCGGTGGCTCTGATGTTATCGACTAAAGAAGTCTCCTATATTCACGGCTTTATTGGGGTTAGCTTTATTGGGATAACTTACCTGTGGGAAAGTCTGGCGCAATCAAAGCGTCAATGGATTCAGTACGGGCTGTTGGGCGTCATTCTGGTACTGGCCGGGGCCGCTCTTTACATGATTGTCCAAGCCGATGCGCTCACCGTTATCCCTCCCGAAGGCGAAACCGGCGGGTTTGACCCGTGGGACTACATTGGCATTATGATTATGATTACCGGGATGCTCCTGGGGGCCTATATCATCCGCCTGGGAGTCGACCAAACTAACCGGCCTGTGACCTTGTTTATAAATAGCCTCTCTTCCCGATGGCGTGACATTGGCAAAGCCGCGCTGGCGGCGGTTATCATTTTTATCCTGCTGCATACCACCTTCTTTACCAACATCGGCGGCCTCTACAGCGGCACTATTGGAGAAGTTACCTACTGGCTCAACCAGCAAGAGGTGCAGCGAGGGGGGCAACCCTGGTACTATTACCTCTTTTTAGTGCCGCTGTATGAGTTTTTGCCGGTATTTGTGGGGATTATCGGCGGCCTGGTTTACCTGGTTCGCCGCAAATTCCCGGCCTATGCCGACCCGCCCCCACTCCAACCCGGCAAGCCCGGCGACCGGCCCAATCTGGACGCCGGTGAGCAAAGCTCCTCCCCTAATTCAACAATTTACTGGGCCTCTGACGGCGGCACATTTGCCGTCTTTACCATTTACTGGGCCTTGATAGCCTTTATTGTTTATAGCTGGGCCGGCGAGAAGATGCCCTGGTTAACCATCCATATGACCCTGCCCCTTATCTTTTTGGCCGCTCACGTTATTCAATCGGTTCTGTACAAATTTGACTGGTCGGCGGCGCGACAAAGCGGCGGGCTGCTGCTGGGCGGCGCTTTGTTGCTGATACCGGCCGGGTTGGCGGCCCTGTTTACCAGCCGGCCCTTCCGCAGCCAATCGCTGCAATCCATTAACGACACCCTGCAATTCATTGCGGGGGCCATTGTCTTGCTGATATTGGTCGGCCTGATTTGGTACTACAGCCGGCAAATGGGCCGCGCCCTGGCCGCGCGGACGGCCTTTGTTACGGCCCTGCTGCTTCTGGTTTTACTGACCATTCGCTTTGCCTGGCTTTTTAACTTTGTCAATTTTGACTACGTAAACGAGCCGATGGTTTACGCCCACGCCTCGCCCGACGTCAAGCTGGCCCTGCGTCAAATTGACCAGATTTCACAGCGCACGGTCGGCGGCAAGATGATCCGCGTGGCCTACGACAACGACTCTACCTGGCCCCTGGAGTGGTACATGCGCGAGTATCCCAACCGGGTTTACTACGGCGAAAACCCCACCCGCGACGCGATGGACTCGCCGGTAGTGATTGTCGGCTCGGCCAACGAGAGCAAGGTTAAACCCTACCTGGGCGATAACTACACCCGTTTCCGCTATCGCCTGGTCTGGTGGCCGATTGAAGATTACAAGGATCAAACCTTTAGCCGGTTGTGGCAGACCTATGTGACGGGCGGCTCCGCACCGGAAGATGCGCTCAATGATACCGTAGATGCTCAGGAAGCCCGCCGGACCGCGGCCAGAGAAAATCGCAGAAAGATGTGGAATATCATCTTCTATCGCTACTATGAGGATTATGATTTAAACGAGTGGCCTTTTGTGCATCGATTCTTTGTGTATGTCCGTAACGATGTGTTGAGCGAGGTCTGGGATTATCAGAGCGGCCCGGTTCAACTGGTCGCCCCAATTGAAAGCCTTGACCCCTACACCGGCAAGCGCACCGAAACTGATGCCGTGGCCGTGTGGGGCAGCAACGGCAGCGGCGACGGCCAATTTGTTTCCCCTCGCAGTCTGGCCGTTGGCCCTGATGAGCTGATATACGTGGTCGACTCAGGCAATCATCGCGTGGAGGTGTTTGACCGGAATGGAAACTTTATGCGGAAATGGGGCAGCGAAGGGGCTGAACCCGGCCAATTTAGCGAGCCGTGGGGCATTGCCGTTGGCCGGAACGGCACAGTTTTTGTGGCCGATACCTGGAACCATCGCATCCAGGCCTTTACCCCATCCGGCGAGTTTTTAACCACATTTGGCGCGTTTGCCAACGTGCAACTCAGCGCCCAGGAGCAGCCGGGTAATTTTTGGGGACCAAGAGATATCGCCGTTGATACCGAAGGCAATCTGTATGTTACCGACACAGGCAATAAGCGCGTCCAAAAATTCACGCCCGCCGGAGAGTTTTTGCAGGCTTTTGGCGGCGGCGGCGTTGTTCCCGGTTCCTTTGAGGAGCCGGTCGGCATTGATATTGACAACCAGGGCAACATCTACGTGGCCGACACCTGGAACCACCGCATCCAAAAGTTCGATGCCAACTTTAACCCTGTTTTACAGTGGGACGTGGTCGGTTGGGAGAGCGAAACCGTGGTCAACAAGCCCTACCTGGCCGTCGATGGCCAGGGGCGCGTCTTTATCAGCGACCCGGAAGGCTACCGCATCATTGCCTACGATGGCGCCACGGGCGAAGTCCTGGCTACCTGGGGCCAATACGGCCAAGACCTGGCCTCGTTCCAACTGCCGGTCGGCATAGATGTCGATGCCCAGGGCCAACTCCTGGTCGCCGATTCTGATAACAACCGCATTATGAAGTTTGTTGTGCCGTCGCTTGGGGGGGAGTAAAAGGTTTGCAGGTAATGTTCATTAAGTTAAGGCGATAACGGTAGCGTAGGGCCTCGTGCCCGTGTTTCCTACACCCGTATCTCGTTGCCAAAGACGCCCACAAGGGGCTAAACTACGCTTAACTTAATGACATTGGGTTGGTAGGTAAATGACTGGTTGGGCGGATAATTCAGAAGCAAGGTTCTTCAGGCTAAAAAAACAAAAGTAAGAGATAAGGACAGAAAAGATGACTAAAAGGAAACGGAGGGTGCAAACGCCTTTACTACCGGAGGATGAATTAAGGGCTGTCCAAATAGTTGAATACGAAATTACGTCAGAACCGATTCACGACCGTCGCTATAAACGTTTGCCTCGCCGGGTAAAAGATGCAATTGACCGACTTAACTACGAGGCTCAAAAACGACCGCGTAAAGCGATCCCTGAATTACTTGATTTAATTGAGAAATATCCGAATATGCCAATGCTATACAACTATCTCAGTATAGCATATTCTGGGGCAGGTCAACGCGACAAATCTGAGGAGATAATTCGGGAGAATTATCGGCGCAACCCTGATTATCTGTTCGCCCGTCTAAATTACGCTGAATTGTGTCGTGCCAGGGGTGATTATGACAAGATAGCCGAAATATTTGAGAATAAGTTTGACCTTAAACTGCTTTATCCAAAGCGAAAACGGTTTCATATTTCAGAAGTAGCAAACTTTATGGGACTTATCGGTATCTATTTTTTTGAAATAGGTGAACGTGATGCAGCGGAGAAGTATTTTGATATTCTAAAGCAGCTTGCGCCAAAATATCCTATGACCAAGTTGTTGCGTAAAAAGTTATATCCTGGTTTTATTAGGCGAATGCTTCATCGTGCGGCAGGTCAAACAGAATCAGGTGTGCCGTAACCCAGGATGTGCGATTTGACCAGAATGTACTGTACGTCTCGCGGCTCTTTGGGGGTTTTCTGTGCAAGCTCGGCTTGGATTGCCAAATCCAAGCATATTTAGCGGCGCAACCTGCTCGCTGCCACAACATACGGGGATTTGTCAATCCCCTCAGAGCAGTTGCACGGAAAGTCCTGAAGAACCCAGAATAAAAAAGTGGAGGCAGTAAGCATACCTGCCTCCACTTTTTTATTGAGTGACAACGTTTCTAAATATCAAAATACAGAGCGAACTCGTGAGGATGCGGGCGCAGTCGAACCGGGTCTATTTCCTCTTCGCGTTTGTAAGCGATGTAAGCCTCAATTAAATCGGAGGTAAAGACGTCGCCTTGCAGCAGGAACTCGTGGTCGGCTTCCAGGGCGTCAAGCACTTTGGACAGGGTGCCGGGGGTGTTGGTAATTTCGGCGGCTTCTTCGGGCGGCAGGTCGTAGAGGTCTTTGTCAATCGGCTCGCCGGGATCGATCTGGTTCTGTACGCCGTCTAAGCCGGCCATCAGCAACGCCGCAAAGCAGAGATAGGGGTTGGCGCTGGGGTCGGGGGCGCGGAACTCGACGCGCTTGGCTTTGGGACTGCCGGAGTACATAGGGATGCGGCAGATGGCGGAGCGGTTGCGCTGCGAGTAGACCAGGTTGATAGGGGCCTCGTAGCCGGGAACCAGCCGCTTGTATGAGTTGGTGGTGGGGGCGGCAAAAGCCAGAATAGCCGAAGCATGTTTCAAAAGGCCGCCAATGTAGTAGCGGGCGACGTCTGACAGCCCGGCGTAACCGGCCTCGTAAAACATAACGGTGTCGCCGCCTTTCCAGAGGCTTTGGTGGACGTGCATGCCGCTGCCGTTATCTTCAAACAGAGGTTTTGGCATGAAGGTGGCGCTCAAACCATGTTGGCGAGCTATGTTCTTGACAAGGTACTTGTAGGCAATTACGCTGTCTGCCATAAAGGTCAAGGTATCAAATTTCAGGTCAATTTCACTTTGTCCGGCTGTGCCAACCTCATGGTGATGGACCTCTACGTTCAGGCCAATGTCTTCCATAGCTAACACCATCTTGCTGCGCACATCTTGCAGGGTATCGGCGGGGGGTACGGGGAAGTAGCCGCGCTTGGCCGGGATTTGCCCGCCCAGGTTGGGACTCATAGACCCCAACTCTTTACCGCTGTTCCACCAGCCTTCTGCGCTGTCCACAAAGTAGAATTGAGAGTTGGCCCCGCCGCCGTAACGGACGTCGTTAAAGAGGAAAAACTCGGCTTCCGGCCCAAAGTAAGCCAGATCGGCAATGCCGGTCTTTTTCAGATACTCCTCTGCTTTTTTAGCCACGTAACGCGGGTCGCGGGTGTAAGGCTGGCGGGTTACGGGGTCGTAAATATCGCAGATGATAACCAGGGTCGGCACTTCAAAAATCGGGTCGATGAAGGTGGCTGTGACATCCGGTATCAAGAGCATGTCGGACTCGTCAATAGTTTGAAAACCCCGAATGGATGAGCCGTCAAAGCCGATGCCTTCTTCAAACAACTCTTCGTCTACTTGTTTGGTAGACAGGCTAAAGTGCTGCCATACTCCAAATGGATCAGTGAATCTCATATCCAACATTTTTATGTCTTTTTCTTTGATGAGATCAAGAACGTCTTTTACTGAGCTTGTCATTTTTATATCTCCTGTTTTTTAATTTTTTGTTATACTGTAACTTTTACTCCATGTCATTTCGAGGCTGCAAGCCGAGAAATCTCTGCGGCGCTACAATAGAAAGTCTGTTTGTTGGATAAAACGTTTGCTGGATAAACTGCATAGCTAAATTTTAGATCTTCCAGCAACTAACTGGTCTATGTATCGTCTTAGAAGGTGTTTCTTAAATCGTGTAAACCAGACCGCAGAGGTTTCTGAAGCCGATTTTAACCGTAAGTCAGGTTCATAACCGGGGCAAATTCGCTTAAAAATGTCTCGCAAAAAACCTCTGCGGTCTTTAAGAAACACG
>JAJRVO010000324.1 GCA_024277275.1 Chloroflexota bacterium | reverse complement strand
TCCAAAATCCAAAATCCTCCGCGCTCCACCTTCTCCCTCTCATTGTTATCCTGGCCTCCTTTTCCTACACCCTGCCCCAATACACCCAAATTCCTGACTGGGCCGAGACGCCGCTGGCCGTTGTGAATTGGGATCGGGCTTCAATTAAGGACCGGGTGGGAATGGTTTCTGTAACTGATGAACAGCCCCAAACCAGCCCTATGGAGCAGCAGTACCTTAATGGCGAAGCGTTGACAACGGCAAGGATTATTGCCGGTCAAGGCACGGTTGAGATGCTGCATCACGGCGGCGGGTCGGATAGAGTGCGTGTGGTTGCCGATGAGCAAGTGACGCTGCAATTTTACACCTACGATTATCCCGGCTGGCAAGTAACTCTCAATGGTCAACCGCTGCCGCACCGCTATGAGCCGCCTTTTGGCCTGGTTACGGTTGATGTTCCTGCCGGTAAACATACCCTATCGCTGCGGATGGGCAGCACGCCGCCCCGCCTGTTAGGAACTGTCATCAGCGCTTTGGCTCTGTTGATAATTATTGGTCTTGGTTTTCTGCCCATTGGGAAACATTCTCTCTACAAAACCCGCCAAAATTGACAATTTATAACTGACCGTTCATAATTGCTCACCGATAACTGATAAACAAAAACCCTAAAGGTTTTTAAAACCTTTAGGGTTTGGAACGTTGTACACAGCTAATGACTGATATTGTTGAATGTTCATCGTGCGGTACAGAACTGGCCCCGCACCAAATACGCTGCCCAATTTGTGGCAAATCTACGGCTCACTACCATCGCCAGCGACGCTGCTTGCACTGTGGCACTCCGGCTGCCGAGAAAACCAAAACCTGCATGATGTGCCACCAGCCGGTGGATAGTTTTCCCTTAAGTACCTCTATCTTTAGCGGTTCCTGGCTTGGCATTGGCCTGGGGATACTGATTGTTGTGGGCATTGTAATGTGGGTCACTCGCGCTCAGGCTGATTCCAATCAGGTTGTCCAGGTTATTGAAACAAGTACACCGACAGTAACATCCACTGTAACTCCAATGCCAACCCCTACCAGTTTGCCAACTTCTACCCCTACCGTTACCCCAACGCCAACCCCCACCCCCCGGGTTCACGTTGTTGAAAGCGGTGACACCCTTTTATACATTGCCCAACGTTATGGCGTAATCCTTGATGACCTGATTGAATTGAATGATATTCAAAATGTAAGAGGGTTGAGCGTGGGTCAAACCCTGCTCATCCCCAATAACGCTGAACCTGTTGGCGGCGGTAATCTATTACCCCCTCAGATGGTCTATGTCATTAGAGAAGGGGATACCGTAAGCGATATTGCTTTTGAAATTGGCACGCCTATGGAAGCTATTTTAGCGGCCAATCCTGGTCTGAACATAGATTTGATATACGTGGGACAAGAAATTATCGTCCCTCTTTCGACTCCTACCTCCACCCCTACCCCTACCCCATTACCCACAGAAACGCCGACACCCGGCCCGCGTTATCTATTGCCGGATTTGCTCAGTCCCGCCGATGGTCAGGTTATAACTGAATCGGTAGTGCTGCTAAACTGGACCTCCACCGGCCTGCTTGCCGACGACGAGTTCTACGTTGTGCAACTAACGTGGCCTAACGGCGCTATAAGCGAACATTGGCTTCAGAACAGCAGCTTGCGTATTTCTAAAGACCAGCGCCCTACAGATGGCTCTATTACCTGGAGCGTCATCATTAAGCGTCAAACCGGCATTTCTGCCGACGAGACTCCCGTAGGTCAGGCCCTCACCCCACCCGGCAAGCCTCGTATATTTGAATGGCGATAGTTCCATCAATGAATTAATTTCATCAATCTTTCAAATACCTTGCGACAAAATTTATCGTTATCCCAAAGGAAGACTGGAAATAGAGGAGAAATAGATGTCTTTAAAACCCATTCAACAAACAGTTCTGGTTATCGGCTCTGGCGGGCGAGAACATACCCTGGCCTGGTCCCTGGCCCGTTCGCCGCAGGTTGGGCAAGTATACGTGGCTCCGGGCAATGGAGGCACAGAATGGCCCGCCAACCCGGCGGCTGAAGGCTTGCAGCCACGGGCCGCCGCCGCCAACGTTCCCATATCCGTTGACGACCTGTCGGGGCTGGTTGACTTTGCCCGGCAAAAAAATGTCGATTTAACAATCGTCGGCCCCGAAGCCCCGCTGGCGGCGGGCATTGTCGATCTGTTTCAAGAGGCCGGTTTGCGTGTTTGCGGCCCCAACCGGCAAGCGGCCCAACTGGAGGCATCAAAGGCGTTTGCCAACGATTTTATGCGCCGGCACAACATCCCCACCGGCGGTTACGCGGTTTTTGACGACTACCAGGCCGCCGGCGACTATCTGCGTCAGGTCGATTACCGGGTAGTGGTCAAGGCCGATGGGCTGGCCGCGGGCAAGGGCGTTTTGATTTGCGACGATATCGACCAGGCCCAGGCCGCTTTGCAGACCATAATGATTGAGCGGGCCTTTGGCGCAGCCGGGGACAAAGTTGTCATTGAAGAACGCCTGGAAGGGCCGGAAATCTCTATTCTGGCCTGGTGTGACGGGCAAACCGTGGTCCCCATCATCCCCGCCCGCGATCACAAGCGCGTTTTTGATGACGACCAGGGACCCAACACCGGCGGGATGGGAGCCTACACCCCGGCCCCGGATATAGAACCGGCCCTGGTAGAGAACGTGATGCAAACCGTTTTACAGCCGGCAGTAGACGGTATGGCCGCTCAAGGTACGCCCTACATCGGCGTATTATACGCCGGATTAATGCTGACCGCCGACGGTCCCAAAGTGCTTGAGTTTAACTGCCGCTTTGGCGACCCGGAAACCCAGGCTGAATTGCCCCTGTTGGAAACCGACTTGCTGGAAATCTTCTGGGCCTGCATCGAGGGCCGTCTGGATCAGGTAGACGTGCGCTGGCGGTCCGGGTCATGCGCCACCATCGTTATGTCTTCGCCGGGATATCCGGGTTCATATCCCAAAGGCTTGCCCATCACTGGGCTAGACAAAGCCGCCGAGCTGGAAAATGTTGTTGTCTTCCACGCGGGTACAGCCCAATCAGAGGAAGGGGTAGTTACAGCCGGGGGGCGAGTATTGGCCGTCAGCGCCCTGGGCGATAATTTGGCTGCTGCCTTAAGCCGGGCCTATACCGGCGTCGAGCAAATTCAGTTTGAGGGGGCGCATTACCGGCGAGATATAGGGCGTGGTTATCAGTAATCGGCAACCCAGACCTGCCAGGTTTCCGACAAGTCGTCAAGTGAAGTCATAAGCCTTTGGCACACCACCAACAATGAAAATAAGGATGAACGATGAATCGGAAGGATGATTTTTTTCTTCATCATTTATCATTCATCGTTCATCATTTTATTTACAGAGGAGCAAAATTATGAGTCAACATGATGCTTACGCCCAGGCCGGGGTCAATATTGCCGCCGGCCGGCAAGCGACAGAATTGATGAAAGAGGCGGTCCGGGCCACCTACGGCCCGGAAGTCTTGGCCGGTCTGGGAGCCTTTGGCGGCCTGTATGATGCCGGCAGTTTCAAAGCAATGGCCTCGCCGGTATTGGTGGCTTCAACGGATGGGGTGGGCACCAAAACTAAAGTGGCTGCCCGGCTGGGGCAATGGAATACCGTTGGGCAAGATTTGGTCAACCACTGCGTCAACGATATTCTGGTTCAGGGAGCGCGGCCTCTCTTTTTTCTCGACTACGTGGCCTCGTCACACCTAAACCCTGACCAAATTGCTACCATCGTGCAGGGTGTCGCCATAGCCTGCCAAGAAACCGGCTGCGCCCTTTTGGGCGGCGAAACCGCCGAAATGCCCGGCGTTTACGTGTCGGGCGAAATTGATTTAGTGGGAACTGTGGTGGGGGTGGTGGACAGGGAAAACCTGCTCGACGGCTCGACCATTGAAGCCGGGGACGTTATTTTGGGCCTGCCTTCAACCGGCCTGCACACCAACGGTTATTCGCTGGCCCGTAAAGCGCTTGACTCGCTCAACTGGAATGAGCCGCACCCGGCGCTGGGCTGCTCAATTGGCGAGGCGCTGCTGGCCGTTCATCGCTCTTATGTGCAGCCGGTGCGGGGTCTATTGGCTGCCGGAGTCAACCTGCGCGGCCTGGCCCACATTACGGGCGGGGGCATTGTCGACAATTTGCCCCGTATTCTGCCTGCCGGTTTGGGAGCAGTTATTCGACGCGATACCTGGCCCAACCTGCCTATCTTCGAACTCATTCAATCCCAGAGTGATATCTCTACCACCGATATGTTTCATGCCTTCAACATGGGCCTGGGCATGTTGGCTGTTATCTCATCCGACCAGGTCTCACTGGCCCAGAGCGCCCTTGCTGATGAAGTGTACGTGGTGGGAGAGATAGTCAGCGGGGATACAGAGGTAGTTGTTGTTTGAGATGTATCTTCTCAATATTGTGGGGCAGACTTTCCAGTCTGCCGTTTGAACAGGCTAGTACACGGCGGCGTAAATCCTTCGGTAGTTTATGGAGTGAAAAAGTGCACTTTTTCACTCCATAAACTAAGCAACGCGCTGCTTGTAACTACCGAAAGACTTCCGCCAAGCTGTACTAGAAAGCCTGTCCCACATACTACAGCCCGAATTATTGAGATGATACTTTGAGATGATAAAATCAACTGCATCACGTATCACAAACGGAGTGATTCAATGTCGTGTAAATTAGCCGTTTTCGTTTCCGGGTCTGGTTCAAACTTGCAAGCAATTTTGGACGCAACTGCCCAGGGGCAATTGCCCATCGCTCAAGAACGGTTGGATGCCGAAGTTGTTTTGGTGGTTTCCAACCGCAAAAAAGTGTTTGGGTTAACTCGCGCCGAAAAAGCCGGAATACCAACCCTCTACTTCCCCCTAAAACCATACCGCGAGGCCGGAAAGAACCGCGAAACATATGATGCTGACCTGGTCGAGAAGGTGAGCGCCTACCAGCCCGATTTGATTGTGTTGGCCGGCTGGATGCACATTCTCAGCCCGGCCTTCTTAGACCGGTTTCCCGACCGGGTCATTAACCTGCACCCCGCCTTGCCGGGAACCTTCGTTGGCGTTGGTGGGATTGAATGGGCCTACGACGCCTACCAGAACGGCGAAATTACCCACAGCGGCTGCATGGTTCACTACACCGTCCCAGAGGTTGACGCCGGTCCGGTCATCGCCCGGGCTACCGTCCCCATTTTGCCGGACGACACCCTGGACACCTTTGCCGAACGTATCCACGCGGCAGAGCATCGTATAATTGTTAAGGCTACTCGCAAGGCTTGTGAACGGTTGAGGGCTTAGAGGTTAGAGTAGGTAGGTCGGGTTGAGGTACGAAACGCGACAGTTTTGGACCGATTAACAAAAAAATTTTCATTTTTTCCTCTGAATTGATTGACAAGCGGGTGCAACGATGGACTTATATACAGCGGCAATTATTTTTTTTCTGGGTTTGGTAGTAAGTTTCTTTTCCGGTTTTCTGGGTATTGGCGGGGGAATCATTATGGCCCCTGCCCTGCTTTATTTGCTCCCCGCTACAGGGGCGACTATGCTGGATTTGAAAATTGTAACCGGTCTCACCGTCACCCAGGGACTTTTTGCTTCCCTATCAGGCGCTCTTAAACACGGCAGTTATAACTTTGTCTCTCGCTCTCTGGTCCTGTATATGGGTGTGACCATTATGGTCTCTGCGCTCAGCGGGGCCGTGGTTTCTCGGTGGACATCTAACAATATCCTGGGCGGGGTGTTCGCCACGCTGGCTCTGGTGGCCGCTATACTTATGTTCATTCCCCAACCCCAAAGAGATGTAGAAGTGCCCCCCGATGAAGTGAGCTTTAGCAAAGGGAGGGCCGTGGCAATAGCCGCCATAATCGGTTTTCTGGGCGGGTTGGTCGGTCAGGGAGGATCTTTCATACTTATACCTCTTATGCTGTTTGTCCTAAAAATACCGACCAGGATTGCTCTGGGTAGCAATCTGGCTATCGTCTTTATCTCTGCGCTGGCCGGTTTTATAGGAAAGGTAACGACAGGGCAAGTACCTATCATCCTGGCCACAGCCCTTGTTTTGGGAGCTTTGCCCGGAGCGCAGATTGGGAGTTACGTGAGCAAGAGGACTCGACCTGTCACCCTTCGAGCGATACTAGCCGGTGTTATAGCTCTGTCGGCCGCTCGTATCTGGTACGATATATTATTCACTCGTGGTTTCTGATAAATCGTACTGCAAACAAAGGCCATTGGCATGATAAATGGACTGCTAATTATAGAGATACTGACCTATAGCTTAGTATTATGGCTAGGTTTATATCTTGTTGGGCGCAATCCCGCTAAACCTCGGTTGTTGTTAGCCGGT
>JAJRVO010000323.1 GCA_024277275.1 Chloroflexota bacterium | reverse complement strand
ATTGTGGGCATTTCAGAGCAGAATTTCCAGAATGATAGAATTTTGATTCGTTAATTCTGCCAATTCTGCTCTTACGCCGACAAAAATCAGCCCGACTGAGTAGTTATCGGCGGCACAGTTTCCAAAACGGGAATTGCTGTGACCACTTTACAAAGGATACTTATGCAAACAACAATTTATACCGACCCGGCCGGATTTGATATATTGGCTAAAGAGTGGGATGACCTGTTGGAACGATCGGTTCACCCCCCCTTTTTTATGCGGTACATTTACCAAAGCGTTTGGTGGCAGTGCTTAGGCAACAACGACCTGATTTTGATTGCCATACGGACAGGTGATGGTCGATTGATTGGATTGGCCCCGCTTTATGCATCCACCAATCAAGCCGGGCAGCGAGAACTCTCTTTTGTGGGCTGTGTTGACGTTTCTGACTACCTGGATTTGCTGGTTGATAAAGATTACGTTGAAGCGGTTTACCAGACCTTGCTTGATTGCCTGGCCGGCGGCGATTTGGCCTGGGATAAGCTATATCTGTGTAGTTTGCCCCACAACTCTATCACCCATACTCGCCTGGCCGAAGCGGCCGGCCAACGGGGGTGGCGAGTGGAGGTTAGCCGGCAAGATGTTTGTCCCGTTATTTCCTTGCCGGGCAATTGGGATGATTATCTGGCCGGCATCAATAAAAAACAGCGGCATGAGATTAGGCGCAAGATGCGCAAGATTGAAAACGAGGCCGAAACCCGGTGGTTTGTCATCGACTCCGAAGACGGGCTGACGGCGGCAATGGATGATTTTATCGACCTGCACCAGAAATCGACAAAAGATAAAGAGGATTTTTGGAGCGACAGCCTGATTCTGTTCTTTAAAGCGCTGGCGGCTGAATTAGTTAAGCTGGGCTGGTTTAGGCTTTATTTTATTGAAGTGAACGGGGTTAAAGCTGCCGCTATGTTAGGCTTTGATTATAACGACGAGTTTTTGCTCTATAACTCCGGCTATGATCCCGAACAGTTTGCCAATTTAAGTCCGGGCAATGTTTTAACCTCGTACACCATTCAGGATGCCATTAGATTGGGGCGAAAACGCTACGACTTTCTACGCGGCGATGAGGTTTACAAGTTCCGCTTTGGCGCTGAGGCAGAGCCGGTTTATGACTTAGAGATTTATCGCGGGTAGGGGGCCGGTATTCAGTGGGCAGTGGGCAGTGGGCAGTGGTTAGTGGGCAGTGGGCAGTGGTTAGTGGGCAGTGGGCAGTGGTTAGTGGGCAGTGGTTAGTGGGCAGTGGTCACTAAACGCTGATTACTGGTTACTGATTACTGATAACTGGTCGAGAGAAAGTTATGATCCAAAGAGTTGCTATGTTAAGCGTGCATACCTGCCCTCTGGCTACCCTGGGGGGGAAAGAGACAGGGGGAATGAATGTGTACGTCCGTGATTTGGGCCGAGAGTTTAGCCGCCGGGGGATTGAGGTAGATGTTTACACACGTTCCCAGGACCCGACTATGCCTCGCATTACGGAATTGGCCGAAAATGGTCGGGTGATTCACATTAAGACAGGGCCGGAGCGTCCTTACAACAAAAACAAAATCTATAACCACCTGCCAGAATTTGTGACCAATGTAAAGACCCTCAACCAGAAATATGACATCATTTATAGTCACTATTGGCTCTCTGGCGTGGCCGCCGGCGCTCTGCGTCAAGTTTGGAACATCCCCATTGTGCAGATGTTTCACACCCTGGCCGAAATGAAAAACCGCGTAGCTCAAACTCCGGCAGAGCGCGAACCCGAACAGCGACTTAACTGCGAAGGCGAAGTTATGCGCTTTGCTGATCGGTTAGTGGCGGCCACACCCCTGGAAAAAAATCATATGACCTGGCAATATGGGGCCTTGTCGGATAAAATTGACGTTGTTCCGCCGGGGGTTGACCTGGACCGCTTTAAGCCCTTAAACAGACGTGAGGCCAAAACATATATCGGCGTGCCGCCCGATGACAAGATGATTTTGTTTGTGGGACGCATTCAGCCTTTAAAAGGGATTGACATTTTGATGCAAGCGCTGGCCCTGGTCCGACGACGGGAGCCGGAGCTTGTCAAAAATATCTGTGTTTCTATTATCGGCGGAGACCCCAATCCCGACTCGGAAATTGAACGGAACGAGTTTGAGCGATTAAAGTCGCTGCGGGCCGATTTGGGGGTTGGCGATTTAATTACCTTTTTGGGGGCCAAAGATCAGGATACGCTGGTTTACTACTACTCGGCGGCGGAGATGGTTGTGATGCCTTCTCATTACGAGTCGTTTGGGATGGTGGCTATTGAAGCCATGGCCTGCGGCACGCCGGTTATTGCCTCTGATGTGGGCGGCTTATCGTTTAGTATTGAGAACGGATTTAACGGTTATCTGGTCCCCGGCCGCGATCCCGAATCGCTGGCTAATAAAATTGTTTTACTGCTTAAGTACCGCGCTTTGCTCGACCAACTGAGCGAACAGGCCAAAACGTGGGTCAAGCGTTACAGTTGGGTTAACATTGCCGATGAGATTACAGAGGTTTTTGAGAAAACGGTAAGTGATTACGCGACCAATGGGCAAAACTAATTTACGGATAACTTAGAACCGTGCCAAAACAGATACATATCTTTGGCTTGTTCACCGCAGCCTACTTTCTTTCATACTTCTACCGCTCGGCCAACACCGTTATCGCGCCCGATCTCTCCCAGGAGTTGTCGCTGAATGCGGGCCAGTTAGGTTTTATGACCAGCCTCTTTTTTGCTGCGTTTGCCCTGGCCCAAATCCCTCTGGGCATAGGCTTAGATAGATGGGGGCCGCGCTGGGTGACGCCGGGTTTGATGCTGATAGGCGCAGTGGGTAGCTTAATTTTTGCCATAGCCTCCTCGTTTGCTGGTTTGGCTAT
>JAJRVO010000322.1 GCA_024277275.1 Chloroflexota bacterium | reverse complement strand
TTGGGTTGGTTCTGGGGTCATTGTGGCTGCACCTTTCTACTTGAGTTTATTGTTTTTCAAGGTACAACTTATCGTCTCAAGCCAAATTTGGCAAATTCAACCCTCAAAAAGTTAACATAAGTGCTTAAGTTTACGATTATGCGGCGGCATTTAATCTTTCTAGTTCAAGATAAAATTCTTCAAAATCAAAATTTGTTGGAATATATCTTCCTTTTGTGCCAATGTAAGGCGGGTCCAAAAATGCTAAATCACCGGCTTGGGCGTTTTTAAGGGTTTGGCGATAGTCACCAACGACAAAGGTAACAGGTTGAATGTAATGACTCCATTGGTGAATTAGTTTAGATAATCGCTCTGGCGCAATACCGGGGCGAGTATGATGTAAGGAATTATTGAAGTCACCATTTTTGTTAAACCGAATCAACCCATTCACACAAGTTCGACTTAAGAATAGTAAATCATTGGGGTTACGAGTCGCATTAAAAGAGGCACGTATTTCATAATACGCTGTGTGCCCTTCATTTTGTAATCGCCTCCAGCGTAGTTCGTATTCTTTGGCCGTCAATTCCGGTTCGTCTCGAATGACTATCCACAATTGTATTAGTTCAGGAATAACATCGCCTGCCATTCCAACGCTACTCGGTCTGAATGGTAACATTGCCCCACTGCCAACAAACGGTTCAAAATACTGGTTTGTATCTGGTAGCAGGTATGACAAAATTGGCGCTATTTTACGTTTACTACCTGACCATTTAATGACAGGTTCAAGGCTTTTGGTTGGTCGTTGCATCCCGGTAACTCCATTTGCAAATCTGTTTCTTTCTTTTCAAGATAGGCTGAAATTCGCTGACAAGCCAAATCAAAATATTCTTGCTCAACCTCAAAGCCAACACAGTCCATATTGTGCTTTAGTCCGGCAATCACATCGGTTCCAGAGCCAAGAAAAGGTACTAACAATCGCCCCCCCTGTTTAGCCGAAATAAGCAACATTCTTTCAATCAGTCTTAATGGTTTTTGGGTAGGATGTTTTCCAAATTCCAGTTCAGAACGTTTCTTGTTGTTAGGAATATCCCACACAGTCCTTAATTGTTTACCCGGTTCTTTCAGTCTATCCTCTTTAAATTTAGCCGCTTTGACTCCCTCATAATTAAAATAGTAGTCGCGTCTGTTTTCCCCTGTATGAATCCATAATATTGTTTCATGGCTTGCAGTCAAACGCCGACCTGATAAATTTGGAAACGCATTACGTTTATACCAAACAACTTTGTTAATTATCTCTATGCCAAGCATCTGGCAGGCTACATTAACAATACCGGAATTATGATAAGTTGAATGTATCCAAATTGAGCCGGTTGGTTTAACAAGACGCTTCAATTCGTTAAGCCAGGTGAGGGTACACTCAAAACCATCAAGACCATTAAACATATCCCAGTTGTGTGAAGCCAATTTCCACGCCCCACCAAAACCATCCAAGGTATGTCCACTATCTAGTTTCCACGTTGCGTTAGTAGAAGCTCCGTAAGGCGGATCTGCTATTGCCAAATCAAATGAATTATCTGGTAAGTTAAGTATACCTTCAATCACATTTTGCAGGTACATATCTACCTTATCAGAGGAAAATTTTTTTGGTTTATTCATTCTTGTCCACCAAGTAAGAGTTGATCCGTGATTCTGCAATCTTTAATGCTTGTAGTGTGATTGTATTAGAAGCATAATTTGTAACAATTTTTTCGGCTATGGCTTGGGCTGTGAGTTCCTCTAGCGAAATCTCGAAATATTTTGCAAATTTTGCTAATTGTTGGGCTGTTGGTAATCTTTCGCTATGCTCTATTTTACTTAGCAAACTAGAGTCAATCTCAATGGCAGCAGCTACAACTCGTAACGGTTCATTACGCTCTTGACGTAAACCTCGAAGTCTTTTTCCTAAAGATTTTTGAGTTTTCATAGTTCTGTCTTGTCGCATAGTGTTTTGACAAATCCTGTCAAAATTATAGCAAAAGTATATCTACATGTCAATACTGGTGTACGGTTCTAAAAAATCCGGCTAACAATCACAATGCAGGCGAATTGCTAATCTTGGTTGGTTGGCAAAGTTTGTTTCGTTTGCGGAAATTCTGTATAATTGTAATTGGTTACGTTTAACCCGCAATCGCCTGATTGTGGGCGTTGGGCGGCTAAAATCTTGCCAAAAATGTTAACTCAAGCATATTAAGGAGGCTATCTGATGAAACGTCTATTTATATGTTTAACAAGTTTGCTGCTGCTTATCTCGGCTTGCAGACCAGGGGCCAATACCAGACCGCCTGTTCAAGTTGAGCCAACCGCGCCGTCGGATACGCCGGTTGCAGCCCCTTCTACTCTATCCCCAACTGTTGCGCCGCCCCTGCCAGCGCCATCGCAGCCGGCCCCGCCCCAGACAAGTACGCCGGCCCTGCCTCCTTCCTCACCCGCTGCCCCGGTCGTAGTTATTTCCATCGGCGGGGTGAACGAGGCCGACCCGGCGATAAAACCGCTGTTGGGCGTCATCTCCGGCCCCGACCAACCCCTCGATTCCCCGGCCCCCAACCTGACCGGTCACTTTCACGACATCGGCGTCATCACCGTCCGCAACAACGACTATTTTGATGACCGGATGGACATTGAGGGGATTTTCAACTGCGGCGGCCCAACCTACCCCTCCTGGGAAGGCTGTGACCCGCTGGACGAGGCAAACTATCATTGGGTAGCCAGCGACGCCTTGTTTGAAAGCTGGCTTGCCGGCGGGTTTGAGCCGTTTCTGCGGCTGGGCGGAGAGGTGCAAAACGCCACCCGCCGTCACGATTTCAAAGGGCCGCAAAACGCTGCCCAGGAACAAAACTGGATTCAGGCCGCCCAAAAGGTGGTAGACCGCTACCTGTATTGGAACGGCCAGGCGCAAACCTTTACCTACCTGGACATCTGGACCGAGTTCCCCAACAAGAATTTTTGGAATCGCAGCAACATCGCCTTTTTCCGTTTTTGGGGGCAGGCCTTTGTCGCCCTAAAAACGGCTTACCCCGACCTGAAAATTGGCGGGCCGGGCCTTGTCGCTTCGCAAGCCCTCAAGGTTGTCAATGGAGAAAAGAGCGCGGCCCAGGATTTTTTGGATTACCTGTACCAGAACAACATCAAGCCGGATTGGCTTGGCTGGCATCTTTTTTATAACGACCCGTTGATGTGGTCTCAGGCCGCCCAATCCTATCGAAACCTGCTGGACGGAACGGGGATGTATGCCGACGTCCCCTGGGCCGGCAGCGGCTTTTTTGACGATGTGGAATTAATTGTGGATGCTTACGGCGTAGCCAAAATGAACCTGTCGCCCCAGGAACAAGACCAAATTTACAACCACCAAAAAGGCGCGGCCATCCGTACCGCCTCCTGGATTGCCATGCAATACAGCGATGTAGAGCGCGCTTATCTTTACCGTTCCGGCGACCCCCACACCAGCCCCACCGATAGCCTGGAAAGCATCAACCAGGGCAACTACACCGGCCTGTTTTATGGCGACGCCCAAGCCACCTACAAACCCGCCGCCCACGCCTTCCGGCTCTGGTCGCAGGTGGTAAATGGCTTCCCCACCCTGCTGACCACCCCGCTGCCCCCCTCCGGTGACACAGGCGGGTTGTGGACTCTGGCCGCCCAAAATGAGCAAGGGCAAATTGCCGTTTTAATATCCAACGTCACAGGGCAAGATGTTGCCTGGACGCTCTCCTTTGCCTCAACAACAATAGAAGACTATCAGCTTGATATTTACCGGGTAGACGACGAACACGACGGCAAAACGGCTGAAACGTGGCCGGGCGGCGCCGTGACTATCCCCGCAGAAAGTGTGCAACTGGCCGTTTTAACGCCTGCCCAACCCGGTTCAACCACTGCATCCCAACCAACCGCCTTGCCCCAACCAACCGTTACCCCCGAGATAGCAATTTCGCCGCCCACGTTGGATACCTGTCGAGCCTGGCTCCAGGCCGCGCATACCCTGGATTACCCCAACCACGGCTGCGCAGAACATACCGATGTGTTGAACGCGGTAGCAAGTCAGGGGGGAAGCGTTATCCCCCTGGGCGACAAGTTTTTTATCGCCCGCTTTCCCGACGGTTGGGACCAATTGCCCAACCGGAAACTAATTGTCACCCTGCACGGCAACGGAGGGTGCGCGGAGCGATTGTATAAATGGTGGAACAGACCGGCCGCCGAACATCAATACGCCCTGGTCGCCTTGCAGTACGCCTCTGAAGATGCAACAGGCGAGCCGGTTTTTAACGACAGCGACCAGATTTACGTCAACCTGCGCACAATGTTTGACACGCTGCAAAACTACTGCCCCCTTGACAACACCTCTATAATGTATCACGGCTTTTCCAGAGGCTCGGCCCGTTCCTTTGAAATCGCGCTGTTAGATCGGGCCGGCGACGGGGCAAAACTCTTTTCCACCTTTATTTCCGATTCAGGGACCGGCTTTGCCGAACACAACGGGCAAATGCCGCCTATGTTGCAAGACGCCGCGACCAACGCCTACAATGGCACGCGCTTTTGGCTATATTGCGGCGAACAAGACCACGAAGGCCAAACCTGCCGGGGCATGACAAAAATGGAACAATTTATCCCGGCTCATGGCGGAACGGTAGATGCGCTTTACAAATATCCGCCGGGCGGGCACGGTATTTTCAGCACGGTCAAGCCCAACGGGCCGGGGGAGGCGTTAACCACCCTGTTTAAATACATAGACGCCTTTGAAAGCGACCTATGAGCGGATAACCATAAAACTTTTCAATCATTGATAACTGATTGATTATAGTTTACATAATGTTGTGGCGACAATTATCATGGTAAGATTCTTAAATGAGGCAATGCGAGTACAATTTCAAAAAACAATCTACTCCACTTGACAATAAGTTGTTTTTCCATACTATGATAATCATAGTGAAACCACTGTTGTTACCCCAAAATATTATATTTCAAGGGCCAAATCACCCACGTTCGGATGGCTCGCTTCGCTTACACGTAAGACCCCCAAATTTTTCACCTGATGAAGGTGTTACTCCAAACAAAAGCCCAATCTTTTGCAAAAAAACTCCATTTTTAAGAAATTCAAATACAGGGAGAATTTCGTTCCTTGGGCATACTTCGTGTTATGTGAGGCAGACGATTTTTCCCGGCTTGGCAGCGCCTGAAATTGCTTCCCGTTTTTACAGTGGGTACCCAAAGGAAAAACGGGGTTTTGTTTTTAGGTGTGCTTTACTGAGCAATTGTCTTGTTGAGCAATAACGCCATAAGACCTGCATAAAAATCGCTCTGGTTGCAATAGGGGACGAGTGCGTCTGGAAACGACGGGGGTATGGCGCCGTGTGAACTGCCCGTGGTTTTGGCCGGCTATTCAATGGGTGAGTCGACTCGAGGCTATTGGGGGTCGAACCGGCCAAACCCAACATCCGGATATGAACAGAGATAGTTTTGCATCCCGATTGATGGACGGCGAGTAAAAGTGATCCATCATATCATTACCGATTCAGATAATAGGTAAAGGGAATACTATTTTGGAGCAAGAATGGAACGTCAAGAAGTTATCCAAATCATCAAATCCGCTCGAGAGAAAGGCGAAAGGCCGGACCTCAGCAAAGTGGACCTCAAATCGGTAGCCCTCAGTCGGGAAAACCTTAGCGGGGTCAATCTGGGCGAGGTAGACTTCGCCTGGGCAAACCTGAGAAATACGGACCTTAGCGGGGCGAACCTCAGCCGGGCGAATCTTTTTAGGGCAGATCTCTTCAGGACGAACCTGAGCGGGGCGAACTTGAGCCGGGCGAACCTGAGCGAGGCGAATATTGCCGGAGCCAATCTGAGCGGGACCAAGCTGAACGAGGCCAACCTGTACCGGGCCGACCTGTTTGGGGCCATCCTGAAAGGAGCGAAGTATAGCCGGGATACAAGGTGGCCGGCGAGCTTTGACCCCACGCGAGCGGGTGCGATACGTGAAGACTGAGTGTGGGGATATCGGTCTCTATTGTCCCTTGGCCCAGGCCTCCAGCCGCTGCATCCGGCGTAACCGGGGCTGGTTGGCAACATCGCCGGGGCATTCTTCCATCAGCGACACTATAGCAGGAACGAGGTTAAGCAAGGTAAAATGAGTACAAAATGGCCAAAGGGGTTTGATCCTATAAAAGCAGAAACAATTCGTAAAGACTAAAGAAAGTTCCAGAATTCAAATGATCCCAAAAAACGGTAAAATTCCCGGCGGGAATCTCGCCGATTTTGAGATCATTATTTTTCTGGAACGACCTGAATACAAATTTGAAAGGAGAAACAGATCTGAATGGCAACTCGAACAGAGCAAATGGTAAGCCGCTTAAAGGACCTACAAGTGGGAACCGCTGATATTGAAGCATCGGCAGTGGTCAGTGTGGATGGATTGATTATGGCCTCTTCATTACCGGCCGGGATCGAGGAGGATCGCGTTTCGGCGATGTCGGCGGCCATGATTTCACTGGGTGAGCGAATCGCCGAAGAGTTAGGCCGTGGCACTCTGGACCAGGTTTATATTCGGGGTGACAGTGGATATGTCGTTCTGATATCAATTGGAGAAGAAGCGGTGCTGACCGCTCTGGCCCATAGCAATGCCAAGTTAGGCTTGATTTTTCTGGATATGAAGCGTGCGGTTGAAGACCTGGTGAAACTTGTGTAGCTTGGGATGTAAGCCGGCAGCAATGGAATGTGAAGAAGTGATCCAAGTAATCAAATTCGCTCGCGAGAAGGGCGGAGGGCCAAAAAAATTGGCGAGAGGAACATATGGGTACAAAACCAACGCGAGAGCAAGTTGAACAAATTATTAAATCGGCTCGCGAGGAGGGTAAAAAGCCAGACCTCGGCAGGATGCATCTCTTTGGGATGAACCTTAGCGGAGCAGACCTTGGCGGAGCGGATTTTAGCGGGGCCAACCTCAGATTGGCGGACCTCAGCCAGACCGACCTTCGCGAAGCCAACCTCAGCGGAGCGAATCTCAGCGGAGCGGACCTCAGCGGGGCCGACCTGCACCGGGCCAATCTGCGTGAGGCCAACTTGCGCACGGCAGACCTGTTCGGTACCAGCTTGGAGAAGGCTGATCTGAGCGAGGCCGACCTGAGCTTGGTCAACCTGAGTGGGGCTGTCCTGAACCAGGCCAACCTGCGCGGGGCCGACCTGTTCGGGGCCGACCTGAGCCGGCACGAGGCCGACCGGTTTGGGGTCACCCCAGACTTGAGCGGGGTCGACCTGCGCGGGGCCGATTTGCGCGGGGCCAACCTGTACTATGCCGACCTGCGCGGGGTTGACCTGCACGGGGCCGATTTGAGAGAGGCCACCCTGAGCAAGGCCGAGTTGGAAGATACGAATTCAGGGCCAACCAATCTGAGTGGAGCAAAATATGATCACGCCACAAAGTGGCTGGAGGGCTTTAACCCCTCTGAAGCAGGCGCAATTGAGGAGTAGAGCTTTGTCACCAAAGTGTTATAGGGGCGATCATCATCTGGCTTTAACCCTGTTTGTTGGGGGCTATTTGGCAATCACCTCCCTGAAAGCTACGAGAACTCTATGAAAATTGCCCTGGATGCAATGGGCGGTGACCGTGCCCCGGAAGCAACGGTTCACGGCGCTGTGTGGGCCGCCCGTGATTTTGGCTTGACCATTCAATTGGTGGGGCACCCCGGGGTCATCGAGGCCGAACTGGTCAAACACAGCGCCCACGGCCTGGATTTACCCATTATTCCCGCCAACGAAGTGGTTGAAATGAATGAGCCTCCGGCCGCGGCGGTGAAGAGTAAAAAAGATTCATCAATGGTCGTCGCCATACGCGCCGTAAAGGCCGGTAAAAGTGATGCCTTTGTGACGGCCGGAAACTCAGGTGGGGCATTGGCCGCAGCCCTGTTCGGTCTGGGGCGGATCAAGGGCATCAAGCGCCCGGCCCTGAGTACCATTTTTCCCACCAACGCCGAACGCGGCTACTGTTTCCTGCTGGACGTCGGGGCCAATACTGACGTTCGCCCGGAACATTTGCTTCAGTTTGCTTTAATGGGCTGCCACTATGCCCGTCGCGTCTTACGTATTCCAAATCCCCGGGTAGGGCTGCTATCGACCGGCGAAGAAGAAGACAAGGGGAACACTTTGATCCAGGCCGCAACCCCGTTGCTTAAAGCCGGCCGGCTCAATTTTATTGGTAATGTGGAAGGCAAAGACGTTCCGGCCGGTCTGGCCGATGTGATTGTCACCGACGGTTTTACCGGCAACGTTTACCTCAAAGGAGCCGAGGGCGTGGCCCGGATGATTCAGGACCGGCTCGAGCGAGAAATCAAAGCCCGGCCTCTGGCCCGTTTGGGAGCGCTGCTGGCTCGGGGGGCATTAAGAGCTTTACGCACCACCCTGGATTATCGAGAATTTGGGGGTGTGCCGCTGTTGGGCGTCAACGGGGTGGTGATTGTGGCCCACGGACGCTCTGACGCCTACGCCATCCGCAATGCCATTCGAGTAGCCAGGCAGACCGCCGAAGAAGGTCTGGTGCAAGCAATTGAAAGTGGACTTGGAGGAGGATAAATGGCGAACGTCTGTCCAGAGGACAGTGCAGGGGTGGATGAGGAAGGACCTGCTTTTCCAATCACTGAAGCATCACCGCAATTATTAAAGAGCTTGAGCTTTCTTGCCCGGAGGAGGGTAAGACTTTGACGTCAAATGCAGACGACCTTGTGTCTCGAATGATGGACGATATCGACCCCATTTTGCTTGACTTTATCAAGACAAAGGCAAACTCCTTTGTTAAGTGGGACCTGCTGAGATTCTTTTATGACAATCCTCACACGACGGATACCGATGAAAACATTGCCAACTATGCCGGCAGAAATGTAGACATGGTCACACCTGAGTTGGAAGATTGGGTCGAAAGTGGTCTGATGCAAAAGCAAATATTGGATAAAACCTCCATTTACTCGCTATCGACTGATGAAACAATGCGAGCTTTGGTCGACCAATTTATGTTAGCCTGCGAGGACAGACATTTTATAGTAAGAGCCGTTTATCATATCATTCGGGGAATGAGTGAGCGTTAAATCGATATTGTCGTTTTGGGGTCGGGATGGAACGTGAAGAAGTGATCCAAATCATCAAATTGGCCCGCGATAAGGGTGAGAGGCCGGACCTGAGCGGGGCGAATCTGAGCGGAGTTGACCTCAACCAGGCCGACTTGAGCGAGGTTGACCTGATGGGGGCCAATCTGCGTCAGGCCAACCTGCGCGGGGCTGACCTGTTCGGGACTGATCTGAGCGAGGTTAATTTGAGCAAAGCAAACCTGATGGGGGCCAACCTGCGTCAGGCCGACTTGAGTGAGGTTGACCTGAAGGAAGCCAACTTGTTCGGGGCCGACCTGCGTGAAGCCAATTTGAGTGGGGCCAACCTGCGGGGGATTAACTTGAGCGCGGCCAGCCTGCGGGGGGCCATCTTGAGCGCAGTTAACCTGAGCGGGGCCAATTTGCTCGGGGCCAACCTGCGTGAGGCCAACTTGCGTGGAGCTGACCTGAGCGATGCTGTCCTGTTTGGGACCGTCTTGACCGGGGCAAGCTATAACTACATGACAGTGTGGCCGGAAGATTATGAGCCTGAAGAAACGGGGGCAATTGAGGAGTGGTTTGGCAGTCTGCCTGAAGAAGACGGCGAAGATTTTTAGTAGCCTCTTGATTGACAAAATCACCCTGATGCTCTGGTTGATTGACCCCTGAAATTAGAGCTAGTACACGGCGGCGTAAATCCTTCGGTAGTTTATGGAGTGAAAAAGTGCACTTTTTCACTCCATAAACTAAGCAACGCGCTGCTTGTAACTACCGAAAGACTTCCGCCAAGCTGTACTAGGTTGTCGTTTTGGAGCAAGGATGGAACGTAAAGAAGTGATCCAAATTATCAAATCGGCTCGCGATAAGGGTGAAACACCCGATCTGAGCCAGGCCAACCTGTGGTGGGCCGACCTGAATGAGGTCGATCTGAGCGGGGCCAACCTGAGCAAGGCCTACCTGCGCCAGGCTAAGTTGAGCCGGGCTGATCTGAGTGAGGCCAATCTGGCCCAGGCCAACCTGAGTGAGGCCGACCTGGGCCAGGCCAACTTGACCGGGGCTAACCTGGCGGGGGGGAACCTGCGGGGGACCACCCTGAGCGGAGCCACCCTGAGTGGAGCCAATCTGAACGGAGCCAACCTGACCGGGGCCAGGTGCAGCGGTATGACAAAATGGCCTGAAGGATATACCCCCTCCGGGATCATTTATACCGATTGAAGGATTCAACGATGAGTAACTCGCAGGCCACTATTTTGGAGTAGGGATGAGACGTGAAGAAGTCTTACAGATGGTAAAATCTGCCCGTAGTGCGGGTGAAACGCCGGACATGCGGGGGGGCAATCTGCGTAGAGCCGATCTGATCAGGGTTGACCTGCGCGGGGTTAACTTGAGTGGGGCTAACCTTGAAGGAGCCAGGCTGGGTGAGGCCAATCTGAGCCAGGCCAACCTGCATCAGGCTGATTTGAGTTGGGCCAACTTGTTCAGGGCTAACCTGCACGGGGCTGACTTGAGCCAGGCCAACCTGCACGGGGCCTATCTCTGCGAGGCCGACCTGCGGGGAGCCAGGCTGAACGGGGCCGACCTGGGCGAAGCCAACCTGCACGGAGCCAGGTACAACGCTCAGACAGGATTACCTGAAGAGTTTGCTCCTGCCCGCAAAGCAATGCTTTATGTGGACTAGCTTGTTGAGGACTGAACAATGACAAAAACAACCGTTTTTGGAAAAGTGATGGAACGTAATAAAAATGAGTCGTTAGCCGTTAGCGCTTAGCCGTTAGCAGATAATGTGACGGTTATTTACGAAGGAGAAATCGGGAGACCTGAAAATATCAAACTTTAGCGAGTCGAAATAATGGAGGGATTAGCAAAACCCATGACCAAACTAACACGAGAGCAAGTCCTGAAAATAGTCAAATCCGCTCACGAACAGAACGCCGGAGCAAACCTGAGCCGGGCTGATTTATTTGAGGTAAATCTGAGCGGGCTTAACTTGAGCAAGGTCGACCTGAGCCGGGCCAACCTGTTTGAGGCCGACTTGCATAAGGCAAATCTGACCGGGACTGATCTGAACAGGGCCGTTCTGGTCGAGGCCAACCTGAGTCAGACTGTTCTGGCCGGGGCCAACCTTGACAAGGCATTCCTGCGCGGGGCCAACCTTAGCCAGGCCAATTTGCATCAGGCGAATCTGAGCCGGGCATACTTGAGCGGAGCCAACCTGAGTGGGGCCAACCTGAGTGGGGCAAATCTGGCCGGGGCCAACCTTGAGCGGGCTATCCTGACCGGGGCTAAGTACACTCAAGATACAAGGTGGCCGGATGATTTTGATCCAGTCCAAGCGGGGGCAATCCGTGACAATTGATTTTTCTATAAATCTCCTCAATTCTCAGTAACCGGCAAGCGCCTATTTTGGAGTAAAGATGAAACGTGAAGAAGTCTTACAAATAATCAAAGCTGACCGTAGTGCGGGTGAAACGCCGGACCTGCGGGGGGTCAATCTGCATAGAGTCGATCTGATCAAGGTCGACCTGCGCGGGGTTAACTTGAGTGGGGCTAACCTTGAGGGAGCCAGGCTGGAGGAGGCCAATCTGAGCCAGGTCGACCTGAGCCACGCTGATTTGAGTTGGGCCAACTTGTTTAGAACTAACCTGCATGGAGCCAACTTGAGCCGGGCCGATCTGCACGGAGCCGATCTGGACGAGACCGACTTGTGCGGAGCCAGGTTGAGTGGAACTAACCTGCATCAAGCCAAGTTGAACAGAGCCAGGTACAACGAGCAAACCGAATTACCTGAAGGGTTTGTTATTACCCACAAAGCAATGCTTTATGTGGGGAAGAAAATTCAAAGCTAAGCGAGGTAAGATGAGTATAAAGCTAACACAAGAGCAGGTCTTACAGATAATTGGATCTGCACGAGATAAGGGCGAAAGGCCGGACTTGAGCGGGGCCAGCCTGATTAAGATTGACTTGAACGGGATCGATTTGAGCGGAGCGAACTTGAGCCAGACCAATCTGATTGGGGCCGACTTGCGTGATGCCAATCTGAGCGGAGCGAATTTGAGCCGGACTGACTTGAGCCTGGCCAACCTGCGTCGGGCCAACCTGAAAGGGGCTGACCTGAGTGAGGCAGACTTGAGCGGGGCCAAGTTGAGCGGGGCCAGGTTTGACCAGGCCACCAGGCCGCCGGCAAACTTTGATCTCCTGAAAGCGGGTGTAGTTTTTCAAGATGATCCTACATAAATTTAGCGAGGCAAAATAGTGACAACTACAATCGAAGTAACCGACAACCTGGCAATCGACCTGACCACAAGCGTCGATGCCGGTGAGCCGTTACTGACCATCCGTGCCGTGGGCACAAGCGATGAAGATGGGCGGCAGTTCATTCTGACTATCGAGGAAGCTCGTGATCTGGTTGATGCCCTGCCCGGCGCAATTGAACGCCTGACGGCGCTTGAGGCGGAGCAGCGAGAGAGGAGGGATTAGCAGAACCTATGGCCAAACTAACACGAGAGCAAGTTAAACGGATCATCAAATTCGCTCGCGAAAAGAGCCAAATAGAGCCGGACCTCAGTGGGGCTAATCTCAGCGGGGTAGACTTCAGCGGGTTGGACCTGAGTGGGGCAAACCTCAGCCGGGCAAACCTCAGTGAAGTAGACTTCAGCCAGATGAACCTCAGCGGGGCCAACCTGAGCGAGACAAACCTCAGAAAAACGAATCTCAGCGAAGCGGACTTCAGCGGAGCAAACCTCAGTGGAGCGGATTTTAAGGGGGCAAGCCTGAACGGGGTAAACCTTGGTCGGGCCAATCTCAGATGGGCGAACCTCAGTGAAGCAGACCTTAGCCGGGCGCACCTGGGAGAGGCAAACCTCAATGGAGCAGACCTCAGCCGGGCCAGTCTGAGCGGGGTAAACCTTGGCCAGGCGGATCTCAGAGGAGCGGACCTGAGAGGGACGAGCTTGCGCAAAACTATTCTGAACGGGGCAAAACATAACCGTTTTACAAAGTGGCCAGCCGGTTTCGAGCCTCCAAAGAGTGGTTGAGCCAGGTGGTTCAACGCGGAATTGAGGGGTAAATGCAATGGGTAGGTCGGGTTGAGGCACAAACCCCGACAGTTTTGGGCCGATTGTGTTGGGTTTCATTCTTCAATCATCAAGCGGTAGCTTTTCAGCCGGAACCAGGCGAATGTCAACCTGGGATAAACCTTGCGCGGCGGCATTGCCCCGCGCCTTGTTGACCATTTCCGGGGCCAGGTCTACGCCGATGACCCGGCCTGTTGACCCTACCTGTCGAGCCATCAGAATGGTAATAAACACGTAGGTGTAGACACTTCTTTTTTGTGTTAGCTTTTAAAGCTAAATTGTTGAAGATTGTTGCAGCAGGCTAACCATCTGATTGTGATCGGGCACGCCGCCGGAACCGACTACCTTTTCATTGATGACGATAGCCGGGGTAGACATTACGCCATACCCCATAATGGCAGTAAGGTCGGTCACTTCTTCCACTTGGGCGTCAAGGTTCAGTTCCTCAACAACCTGTTTGACCAGGGCCTTTGTTTTTTGACAATTGGGGCAACCTGTGCCCAACACTTTGATAATCATACTTTTTCTCCTTTACAGAAATTTTGAATTACTCTTGTTACTCTCGTTCCCAAACTGGAGATTTGGGAATGAGGCAAATGGAAAAATTTTGAATTTAGCGAATAACCAGATTAAATAAATAGCCGGTAAAGATAATTGCCACCCCCACAATGCCAATGAAAGTAGCAATCAATCTCGGCTTAAGTACTGTCGATAGTTCGCTCCATACCGACATAGGCATAGCCCAAACCCTTCTCGATAAGCTCCTGGCGGGTGAAGGGGCGACCCGGATGTTCCATGAACATCTTCAACAAATCAAACTCTGTTGGGGTCAGGTCGATGGGTTGGTCATTAAAAGTAACGTTGTGACGATCCAAATCCATCCGTAATTCAGCAATCTGGAATACCGGGGGGGGAGCAGGGCCGCCGCCGGCCCGTCGCAGCACCGCCTTAACACGGTCCACAACTTCGCGGGGGTTAAAAGGTTTGGTAATGTAATCATCCGCCCCTACTTCCAGACCAACAATTTTATCGACATCTTCAACCCGGGCGGTGAGCATGATAATGGGCAGGCCGGCCAAAGTCTGGTCGCCGCGCACAATACGGGTGATTTCCCACCCATCGCGGTCGGGGAGCATCAGGTCAAGGACCACCAAATCGGGCTTTTCGCGCCGGATGGTGTGCAGGGCTGTCTCGCCGTCATAGGCGGTCAGCACCTGATAGCCCGCCTGCTCCAGGTAGGAGTGAATCAGGCGGACAATCTTTTTATCGTCGTCAACTACAAGGATACGAGGCATAGTTTTATCACATCTCCCCACTGGATTGGCGCTTTGATAGCTTAAGTTTGCTATAGTTGTTCAGATCAGTACTTACGCAGTTGCTGTTTTGTATGCGGTTTTGAGCCTCATTTAGAGCAGAATCGGCAGAATATTAGAATAAAATTCTCTCATTCGGCTAATTCTGCTCTAAACTGCGTAAGTACTATCAGATAATGTTTTGGGTAGCGGTACGGCCTTGTGCCTACCCCACGGGGCGACCGCAAGGGTACGCCGCTACAAGAGTCAAAATGTTTTTCTTAAAAACTATATCGCTATTTTAGCATATTTTGTCGAATTTTGCTGAAGGAAGACTACAAGGATTTCCGATAACCTATGACCAGTATCAACACCGTAGGGACCGCAACCACGATATGCAAAAAAGCAGCGACGGTATTGGCCAAAACGGTTTTATCCGGCACGGGCAAAATATAATCGGGGATAAAACTATTGTCTCAGTATCCCAATTTGCGACTCCGACGGTGCATTTTGAGCGACGGCAGCAGGAACAGAATACCCGTCAGCAACAAAACCCCTATATCCAGCCACGGATTGAGCAGCCCCACTCCCGGCACGGCATGATTCATCAAGTCCTGAGCATAAGTCAAGGGTGAGAGGTAAGCGACTATTCGCGCCGCGGGAATCATTTCTGGCAGTGGAATAAAGACGCCGCTGATAAAAAGCAGTCCCCAACGCAGTAACGTGCTGGGCATTTGCACATCGCCAGGATTGCGGGTGGGGATAGAGCCAAAAATCAGCCCCAGCGTTGAAAAAGAAAAGGACCCCAGTAGAATACCAACGGCCAACAGCCAGGGCCGGGCAATGGCGACCCCCAAAACTGCCACACCAATAACCAATGCAATTGCCGACACAACGATAGCAAAAAAAGCTCCAACCGCCGCCTTGCCCAACAACAGCGTTAGCAACGACATCGGCGCGGCCAGCAGCCGATCGTAGGTGCCCAGCCGCCGCTCCAGGGGGATGATGAACGGTCCGGCGGCAGCCGCGGTAAAGAAGGTAGTCAGGGCCAGCAGTCGAGCTACGCCTAACTCTGCCGCCATTTCTCGCCGTACCGAGAAAGAGAAAAACATAAAAAAGGGCATCATGAAACCAAACATAATCATTCCAGGTTGCAGGTAGTAAACCTTTACATCTTTCACGGCCACAGCCCAGGCCTGAGCCAGTTCGTCTTGCAGACGCGGCAGCCATCTATCAGGTTTCATCGGCGGCTACTGTTTGCTTTGCGTTTTGTTGTTGAGAAACAGTCGCCGGCGTCTGGTGATGCACTGTGCCGATTTGCCGGCCGGTGATTTCCAGAAAAACATCCTCCAGGCTGGGGCCAAGCGTACTCAGGCTGACTACCCGCAGCTTGTGAGAGTGAGCATACTCCATTACCTGCGGCAAGAGCAGCGCCGGGTCTTTAGTGTAAAGTCGCCATTTATCCCCCTGCCTGACTATTGAAGTTGCCTCCGGTAATTCTGCCTGTATATCGGGAAGAGGCTGTCCGTGTGGTTCCATCGACACTTCCACCGATTGTACCCGCCGGAAAGTTCGCTTGAGTTGCTCCGGGGTATCAATCGCGGCAATCTGGCCATGGTTGATGATTGCCACCCGGTCACAGAGTTGATTGGCTTCCTCAATCTGATGGGTGGTCAAAAAGATAGTCGTCCCCTCGGCGTTCAACTGGCGCACCAAATTCTGAATAGTGCGGGCGCTTTGCGCGTCCAGGCCCGGTGTCGGCTCATCAAGAAAAAGAAGTGACGGTTTATGGATGATAGCCATAGCAATGCTCAACCGGCGACGCATCCCTTTAGAGAAATTTGCAACCTTTACCTTTCGTTTTTCCCACAGGCCAAAGGTTTCCAGCAATGCTTGCGCCCGGTCTGTTCGTTCTGAGCGGGGCATCCGGTATAGTTTGGCGGTGAACATCAGGTTATCCCAGGCGGTCAGTTCGGCGTAAACGTTAGACTCCTCCGGCACCAGACCCATTTGCCGTTTGACCGGGTAGGCATCGTGGGCCAGGTTGTGCCCGTTAATAACAATGTGTCCCTCGGTTGGCTCCAGCAATGTGGTCAACATTCGCTGGGTAGTTGACTTACCGGCCCCGTTTGGCCCCAAAAAGCCAAAAATTTCGCCGCGTCGCACTTCAAAAGAGATGTGGTCTACGGCCAGCACGCCTGTTTCCGGTCGGCCGTAGAATTTGGTTAAATCGTTTACTTCGATTGCGCAGCTCATAATTTTTCCCTACTGTAGTTGTTCAAAAAGCCCTGATGTCGCCTGGTCGGCAAGCTGCCGGCGGGATACTGCCAGTTGAAAAAATCCGGTTTCAAGAAATAGTTGTCGCTTTTTCTGCGAGGCTTTCATAATTGGCGATCAGTTTAACTGGGAATGGTGACAGCGGATTGGTCCGTTTTTTTGAACAAGATAAACTTTGCCTCAAGTCATTTGAAATACTATATGTACGCCAAACTCTCCCGTACACTGGTTTGGGCGGCTTTTTGGGCCGGGAACCAACTGGCGATAACGGCCAAAATGGTGATGATGACCAGCCAGTACCAGACTCCGGCCCCGGAAACCTGGTAAACCAATTCTATGTTAAGGACCGCAGACAGGGTTTTGACCACCAGCAGCCCCGCCGGGAAACTCAGGGGGATCGCCAGCAGCCAACTGAGCCAACCCAAAATCAGTCCCTCGCCAACAAATTGACCGGCCACCACCCCTGATGACGCGCCAATGGCCCGCATCACCCCAATTTCCCGGGTGCGCTCCATCACGTTGATGGACAGGGTGCCGCTAAGGGCCACCGCGCCTACAACTGCCGTCATCACAGCCATACCGGTCAAGATGATGAACAGCAAGGCCATCTGATCCGCCTGCCGCGTTGCCAGGCGATAAGAGGTGTCTCGCGTGCTGGGCAACACGTCATAGCCTTTGCTCTCGTAGATTACCCGCAGATCCGCAGCCGTGGCGGCCTCGCTGGCCGGGTCCCCGTGGATGGTTTGCACCCGGATTGATTTACCCCGCCCCACCTGGCGCGTTTCTCTAAGCAGCGTGTCTCGCGGCACCAGGGCGACTTCCTGGTCAACCGGCTCAAACAGCATGCCGACTACTTGCCAATTTGACTGGCGCGTGGTGGGGATGTCGATGGTGATCCAATCCCCCACGCCCACTCCGAGCTGCTTCGCCAATTCCTGGCTGAGTACTGCCGAATATTCATCGCCGGCTTGCAGCCAGCGCCCGGCCCGCAGTTGGGGGATGTATGTGGCCGAGGGGGTGGGGACGCCGCGCAAATTGATGTTGTTATCGTCATTTGATTCCGGCTGTCCCAACGGGCGAGCCGTCCCTTTGCCCGTGCCCCACACCTCAACCGTTTTTACTTCGGGGTGGCTCATCGCCAGCGATTCAACGGCCTTGATGCGGGCCTCATCTTTCAGGTCGAGCAGTACATTGGCCTCATAGATTGAAAGCAGGACATCGCCAAAGGTATACCGCAGGGTGGCGCTGGTGTTCATCACCATCATAAAAATCACGCCCGCGCCCACCAGGGTAATTTGGGTCAGGAGTACTCGTTTCTTATTGCGAAAAGTATTGCTGAGGGTCAACGAAACCACCCGCGGGATGAAGTGCAGCTTAACCAGCAGCCGGTCCAGCAGCCCGGAGGTCCCCCCCAGGCCATAGGTACTGATGGCCTCCCGCACGGTGACGCTCGCCCCCGCATAAATGGGGATAATGGCGACCAGCAGCGGCAATAGCAGCGCAATAGCTGTTTGAACCGCGACCGCCTGGGTCGAAATTGCAAAAGGGCCGGGTTCCATCCCAATTCTCATGACCATCAGCATACGCAGCCCGTGCGCGCCCAACGCCCCCAGCGGAACGGCCGCCAATAGAGCCAGCGCCGCGTAAACAAGAACCATGCTGAAATAGATGAGGAGAATCCGGCTAAACCTGGCCCCCACGGCTTTCATAACTCCAATCTGGCTTACCTGCTGCACGATAATGGCGCTGATGGTGTTGTACACCAGAAACAGGCCCAGAACCAGGGTGGACGCAGCCATAATGGTCAGGATCATAAACACGCTGTTGATCGCGTCCTGGCCGGTGAACTGGTCGGGTTTGCCGGTGCGGCTCTTAAAACCGCCCGGCCCGGCAATGGCCGGCTCAATCTCGATGTCCTGTTTTTCAAGTTCGTGTTGAATCAAATCTGCCGCGGCCTGCGCTCTGGCGTCGCTGTAATCCGGGATGGTTGCCAGCGCCAGGCTGGAGCCGGATTCGCCGGTCAGTTCGGCAAAGCGTTCGCGGGTGGTGAAGAACATCGGGTCGGGGGAGGAGAAGGCCGAGGGGTAAGCCGCGTTGTAAAGGACGCCGTTGAGGGCAACCGGGTATTCTTTGCCGCCAACGTCCAGGTAAACCTGGTCGCCCGCGCCGAGGTCACGGTCACGCTGAACGCCCATCTGCTTGCGGCGAGGCCAATCGCCTCTGTCGAGTTTGACCTGCCGGATGGCCTGATCTTCGTAATCATCGAGCGCTGCCAGGGTAGCCGGCTGCCAGGGATCAGCGGGGCTGCGCCGCCAGCGCACCGTTTTGTCCTGCGACCAGCCTTCCACCGCCTCGATTTCTTTGAGGTTTTCCAGAGTCTGGATCATCGTGTCGTCAACGGCGGGTTTGACATCCATGCCGATAGTAGCCGGTGCAGAGGCCTGCCAGGTTGTGGAAACATCCTGGAGAATAAACTCTTTGGCTCCCAGCACGGTTCCCACGGCAAACGCGCCAATAGCAATGATGGCGACCACTCGCAACGTGCGGCCTATATTTTCCCATAAGTCGTACCAGATTTTATAACGTATAACACCCATAGCGATTTCCGATTTTAGATTTCCGATTTTAGATTGTTTCTCGTTCCCAAACTCCAGTTTGGGAACGAGGTAATAAAGTTATAATATTTTCAAGTCTCTCGCCAGGGTTACGGCTTGGGTTCGGCGATTTACCCCTAACTTTCCAAAGATGTTGTGGGCGTGTATTTTTACCGTGCCGGTAGCAATGACGAGTTTTGTGGCAATTTCCCGGTTTGTTAAGCCTGCCTCAATCAATCGAAGAACCTCCAACTCACGTCTGGTGAGCGGCTCAATTAACAGGGTTCGTTCTCCCTGCCGGTGGGTCAAATGGTTCACGATTTCACTACCCAGGTGAAGCGAGAGCGTCTCTCCCTCTACTTGCTTAATGAGGTTTGCCGGCGCCAGGCGATAATCTGATAACTGAGACTGGGGTGAAAAGAGGAGGTGAGTTACATTTTGGCTGTCACCGTCAAGAACCACCGCCGCCACCCGACCTATGTTCTGCCCGTCTTCGGTCAAAATAACCATACCCCGTTTTATTTCTACAAGTAAACCGTTTTTTTGTTCCGGGTAAATCAGCCCACGCTCAAAAAGATCCATATTCTTACCCTCCGATGCCCTTCAGTAAAGCGCCGACGCCATAGGCGACGCCCGCCGCCAATCCACCGACCAACAGCATCTCCAGACCACTCTTGGCAAAGCTCCGTTGGGTCACAAATACTTTGGCTGCCCCCAGTCCAAAGAGGGCCAGTCCCGACAAAGCCAGCGACACGGGAAAAGCAACCTCTGGCGAAATGGGAAACAACAGCCCCAACAAGTAGACCAGCATCGGCACCGACCCAGCCACCACAAAAGAGACCAGGGTAGCCAGGGCGCTGCGTAAGGGGGTGCGGTCATCGGGCAGCAGCCCCAACTCGTCAATCATCATCGCTTTGACCCATCGCTGCGGGTTTCGGGTTTGGATTTCAACCAGTTGGCGGGCATCCGCTTCATCGTAACCTCGTTGGAGATAAATCTCGTAAAGTTCCGCCCGTTCGCCGTCGGGTAGATGTTCCACTTCCCAGGCTTCACGCTGCCACTCGCGGTCATAATATTCCTGCTCACTCTTGAGGGAGAGGTAAGCTCCGGTAGCCATCGAGAAGCCGTCGGCAAAGAGATTGGCCAGGCCCAGAATCAAGATAATAGACGTACCCAGTTCGGCTCCGGCTACGCCGCTGACTACGGCAAAGGTAGTGATAATGCCGTCCAGCCCGCCGTAGACCAGGTCGCCAATGTATTGGTGGCTGGCCCCGCCGTGCTCTTCTTTGGTCGCGTGGGCAATATATTCCGGATCGTGCGCCGCCGCCGATGCCTGCGCGTCGCCCCGGCTAAAGGCTTGTCGAGCTTCTTCAAGTCGTTTTGATATCATTGTTTCATATCCTGAATTTGCTATCTGTCATTTTTTTGGGTTACATTTCGGTCATCGCCATCGAGCACCACCGCCTTTACCCGGCCTACGTCCCGTCCGTCTTTGGTCAAAATAGCCATACCTTGTTTTATTTCTACAAGTAAGCTGTTGTCTTGCTTTGGGTAAACCAAGCCACGCTCAAAAAGCGGCTGAATTTGGTTTGTAGTCGATAAATTCCGCATATTTGCCATCCTCAAAAGAATTAACATTAGTTTATCCTATTTTTGTAGGAAAGTCTTCGACTTTTGTCGGATTTTGTCTTTACCTTGATATTCCGGCGCAAAAAAAGAGCAGAATTTACGGAATAGTAGAATCAATATCTCATATTCTGTAAATTCTGCTCTTGCGTGGCGCTGTTTTTTATTTGCAAAAAACAGGTGCAACAAAGCGCGTTTTGCATCCTGCTCACCACAAGGATTTCAAAGATATAGGTGGTTATGCTTTTGAGTCCATTGCTTTGGCTTCCAACTTTTGTGGGTCAAGGATACGAATCTCGCGCCGTTCTATCTGAATAATACCTTCCTCAACCAGGCCCCGCAGCACCCGGCTGATCACATCCGGCACAGTGCCCAGACGAGCGGCCATTTCTGCTTGCGTGGCCCACCGCCGGCGCTGCAGCACCCCCCCGGATGCATTTTCCAGCAGCGTCCGGGCCACCCTGGCTTCAACTGAGCGCAGCGACAGGTCCTCCACCAAACTAACCAGGTGCATTACACGACCGGCCAGGTTCTGAATAATGATGCGGGCCAGGCCGGAGTGTTCGTCCAGCAATTGAATCATCATATCCCGGGGGACAATCAGGACTGAACTCGGTTCTAAGGCAATGACAGTGGCCGGATTATTGGGAGCAGCGGCCAAAACGCTGATTTCGCTAAAAGTTTCACCGGGTCCCAGAAAGCGGAGGACCTGCTCTCGACCAGATAGGGAGAGTTTGACCGCCTTGAGCCATCCCTCTTGCACAATGTGCAACCCGGTGCATACTTCGCCTTCCAAAAAGATAATTTGGCCGGAGTCAAAATCCCGCCGGGTGGCCGACCGGGCGATGGTCTCCAGCATAGCTGCATCTAAGCCTGCAAAATAGGGGACTGCCGACAATATGCCGGCAGCTTCGTGGATAACGTTTGAATTCAACATTGCTTCTCATAACCTTTCCTGATTGTTGCCATTGATCGCCAACCAGTTTCATCATATCATATGAAAATGTAATTTTCATACCGCGCGTATGGCACGAGGGAAGTGGAGGCCCCCCCGCGCCATGGCGACTATTTACTATCACCAACCAAGTAGCCGGCGCAACCAGGACCAAGCGCCATCTTGACCTTCCTGGCTCTGGCCACTACTGAAACCACCACCCCGACGGCCTGGCGGGCCACCGCGAGCAGGTTCGGCTACAGCAGGCGCATCCGGTTCCCAGGCTCTGATGAAGCTGATCAAACTGTTAAGTTCGGCATCGGTTAAACGACCGCCCCAGGCAGGCATACGTGTATCGGGTACGCCCTGGGAGATAATGGCTTTCATAGCTAGATCGTTGGTCTCAGCCAGAAAACTTTGCACATTCAGGGCCGGAGCCATACGAGTGCCTTGCCCATCACGCCCATGACAATTGCTACAGGCAACGCTATACAGTTTTTGGCCGGCGGCAATGACTTCGGCATTGGTGCTGGCGACAAGAGGCAGTTCGGGCTGGGGAAGCAACCCGGTCGGGATTTCGTCCCAATAGCGAATCAGGCCGGTCAGACCAACAATTTCCTGTTCGGTCAGCGCTTGATTCCAGCCCGCCATCAGGGTACCGGGGACACCATTGGTCATGATGCGGTTCAGGTCTTCATCTGTGTTTTGGCTGCGTGGTATATCATCATTTAAGGCCGGGGCAATGGCCGTCCCTTCGCCTTGCGCGCCATGACAGCCAATGCAATTAGCGGCATAGACAGGCAACGTACTGGTAAACACTTCACCGTGGGGCAAGCTAGCCAGTTCAGCCAGGATGTCCTCAGAAATCTCAATGCTAATCACGGTAGGCGGACCCAAGCCCAAACGATCAACGGTGTGGGCAGTCTCGACCCAGTTGCCATGCTGGATCATAGCAATAAGCTGGTCAATTTGCATATCATTCAGCACGCCCCCCTCGTTGACGCCCCAGGCAGCCATCGCGGTATCGTAGCGACCCCGGTCTACCACTTTGAAGATGGTGTCGTAATCCATACTTCGCACGCCTTCGTTATCCAGGCCGGGATAAGCGCCGATACCTTGACCATCCTTTCCATGACAAACCACACAATTTTCTGCAAAAATCACCTGTCCATGTTCAATCGACTCGGCCAGCAACTTTTCTTGGGTGTTGGCCATCCGGTTGGTCTCGTTGAGGGCGTAAACAGGCAAAGCTACGGCAATAATAGCCGTGGCAATCAAACCGACAATTGTTCATATTTTCATCATTGTTCTCCTATGCCACCCAACCCTCGTTCCCACGCTGAGCGTGGGAACGAGAATTGGGTGTCATCCGGTGTATGTGAAACCCCGCTTTATGGCGGCTCCTTTGGAGAAACGGCGAACGACTATTCATCATTCATCGTTCATCATTCATCATTTACTCAGGATAAACCACCTGCGACGGCTCAAATTTATCTCGCTGAATTACAGTACCGGTATCGACCTTTACCAGGCCATCCTCGATGATGACCGGAAAGAGGTCCATCGCCCTGGGGGCCGGTGGGTTGAGCACATCGCCCCTGGCATCGAAGGCGGAAGCGTGGCAGGGACACAGAAATTGGTTGTCCGGCTGTTCCCAGGGTACGCT
>JAJRVO010000321.1 GCA_024277275.1 Chloroflexota bacterium | reverse complement strand
ATTGTCAAACCGGGAATTGCTGTATTTGACAGCACAGAGCAAGATGGGCCAAAACTTGCTCAATTAATTGAAACACAAATCAAGCAATCTTTCGGATATTCCGTACCTGTTTTTATTCGGGATCCAAATGATTTTCAACGCATTATCAACAGCAACCCGTTCTTGCATGAAAGAAATGAAGACCCGGCCAAACTCTACGTAACTTTTCTGTATAGTCCCCCCTCCGAGTCAAAATTGAGCAATTTGGATATCCCAAACAATGAAGCCGCTGAATTTCTTGCCCGAGACAAGGAGATATTTCTTTTCTGCCCCAATGGTTACGGCAGAACCAAATTGTCTAATAACTTCTTTGAAAAAAAATTGAATGTACCCGCCACAACAAGAAATTGGAAAACGGTTAATGCTTTGGTGACTTCTCAATAACTTGCGGTAAAATCGCATTTGGTGCGATACAAGGCCGATTTACCCCGGATTATTGAGAAGATACATGCTTTGTACAAACTGGCAAATGAGAGATAAGGCGCAAGCATCTCTGTCGCGGCTTAAAGTTGGATTTTACACCCGTTCAACCCAACCTGCGGATTGCTTTGACGGGCAATGAACATCGCCATATGAGCAGAATACGCAGCAATCGCCTTGCTTTGGTCGTAACGTTGTGTCGCAACCGGCACATTTCAAGCGCTATGTCAGTTGCAGCTCATAAGTGTTCACCGGCTGCTCACGGCCTTTAACCTTCATTTCTTTATAAAACACGGCCGGCACCGAATCTTTTATAACTTGGTACACGGCCTCGCTTACCAGCGCTTTGCCGCCGGGAGTGTTTTCCTGAATGCGTTTAGCCAGGTTAACCGTGTCGCCAATAGCCGTGTAATCCATGCGGTCAGACATACCCACATTGCCGACCACGGCCTCGCCGACGTGCAGCCCTACCCCAAAGCTCAGGGGGCGCTCCTGGCCCATAGTATTGTGATAATCGATAATGGCCCGCTGCATAGCCAGGGCAGCCCGCACCGCTCTGAGTACGTGGTCTTTTTGCTCAAGCGGGGCGTTAAAAATGCCCATTGCCGCATCGCCCATAAATTTATCAAGCGTACCCTCGTACATTAAAATTGAGGAGGCAGCCATTGAGAGATATTCATTCAGGGTGTCGACCAGTTTTTCGGGCGCCAGCTTCTCACTAAAGGCGGTAAATCCCCGAATATCGGCAAAGAGAACCGTTATTACCTGGCGATGCCCGCCTAACTCTAACTCTGAGGCATCGGCCGGCAGGCGGTCAACAACAGCGGGCGACACGTAACGCCGGAACATATCTTGCACCGCTTGCAGGCGTTTGGTTTCGGTTACGTCATCTATGACTACGGTTACGCCCCTGGTCTGGTTCTCGGCATCTTTTAAGGGGGCCAAATTAAGGCTAAGATTAACTTTGCCTCGCTCCGGCAGATTAGTGATAATCTCATAATCGGCATAGCGGTTTTCGCGTTCAAGCACATTAGTCACCAGGTTTGGATAAATTGTATCGGTTAGCGAGGGTAGCGCCTGGGTGTAAGGCCGGCCAATACAGTCCTTTGCCGGCGGTAGATGCAAAATAGATTGGGCTGCTTTGTTAAAAAGCGTAATTCTACCCTCAAGATCGGTGGTGATAACTCCGGTGTCCATACTATCAAAGACGTTGTTCATCAGGTTCTTCACGCGGGTGGTTTCTTTCAGGTTTCGCTGTAATTGATCAACTAGATTGGCATTTTCCAGAGCCAGGGCTGTTTGATCGGCCAGGGTAGCAAGCAAGCGGATGTCTTTGGCGGTGTAACGTTGTTTTGACCTTTTGGTTCCCAAAGCAAAAACGCCAATCAGTTTTTCTTGTTTTAGAACAGGAATAAACCACTCAAGGTTTAGCGACTTTAAAATTTGACGATCTTGCTCAGGAATTTCTTTGAACTGGGGTGAGATATCGATGGTATATTGGGCCAAAGATTGCTTCTGAGCAGCCAGGCGATGAATAATGGGGGTTTCTTTTGTTAGCGATAGCGCCTGGGGAAAGCGGTTGGTAGCCAGAGCAGGCAAGATGCGGAATTGAAGATACTCGGCGGTTTCGGAGTCGAGCATAAAAAGGATACCTTCATTGAGGCCCAGCGTTTGTTTGATATGATTCAGAGCCACGCTGACCAGTTCATCCAAATAGAGAATGTTGCTGATTTTTGGGGTGTATTCCTGAATTGCCGCCTGGTAATTGTAGCTGCGCCCAAAGAGAATGCGGTTAGTTAACCTTTGGCTTGCACGCTGGATAGGCGTATAGACAATGGTTAAGAGTACGGCGGTTACTGTTGCAATTAGCAGCGGGGGAGTTAAAAAACGGGTCAGAAAGGTAGAAGCGATAAAATCGCCCAGGAAAATTTGGACCAAATAAATACCGCCAACGTAAATGGCAACCGTCACCAGCGTAACTACCAAAATGTTTATGGTCTGGCGCGCGCCCGTACTCAAATCAGGTAAATCTTCAACAACCACAATGTAACTGGTTAGGGCGCTACCCAACCAGGTAACAATCAAGCCGGTTGTCCAAAAAGGTTCCCGCAGCGACAAATACATTCCGTAGCCAATTAAGAGCAGCAAGGTAGCAATAAGCAGATATTGAATTCTGTTTCGATGCGCCGGGTTTTGAGCGCCGGCTTGCTGGTTGATGGCGGTTAAGAGGACCAATCCCATAAAGAGTCCTCCCCAGATTGTGCCCGGTATAAAGCCTGCGTTTTCGGCGTTTAGCCGGCCATTGCTCCAGGTAGATACCTCGGCGGGCAATTGGAGCAGTTTGGTATCCAGGCTAACCATCAAGGCCAAACCGACCAGACCAACAAGCCACCCCCACCAAACCTTCCACGATAGTTGCAAAAAGATGCGGGCAAAAACCCAGTACGCCAACCCCAAAATCAGTAAGCCGTAGGCTGCCAATTTTAGCCAGCTAAAGCCGGGTAAGGGGAATGGTACGGCAGCCGCTCCAATTGCCGTCAGATTAACATTCCAAAGCATGGCAACCAGCGCATAGTAAATAAAAAAACGGACCAAAGCATCATTAAAACCGCGCCGATAAATAACATAGAGACCAAGAACAAGATGAGCCAGAGCAACGCCCAAAGGGACCACTGCCTGACCGGGCAACATCATAGATTCAGGTAGCATAATCTACTCTTTCATTTTGGGTATGTTCTAACCCAAGTTACCACTCTCAGTTTCGAAAATAATTTGAACCGCAAAGGTCGCCAAGAACGCCAAGGATTTTTTAAAAACCTTTGCGAACTTGGCGTTCTTGGCGGTTAACTCCTTATCAGCTTTTGCTGGTAGCAACTTGAGATGTTTTTATGCAAGTGTTATCTCCAATTGTACTCTTAACATACCTCTGTTAGCAAAAGAGCTTTGTTGGAAAGTCTTTTGTTTGATAATCAACAGACAAACCATTGACTCATTTAACCAACTGATGTAAACTGGCGCAATCCATATAGTAAACATCCAATGGCGGATACACCTGAGTGTGTCCGCCATTCTCTTTAGTAGCTTATCAATTGAGTACTTGCTTTTTGGGCAAGAAAATTCAGGTTATCCAGGGAGTAGGAAGTAGGGAGTAGGAAGTAGAGATTTTCCCCTTACTTCTTACTTCCTACTTCCCGCCTGTTTGGTTCTGGCTTGTCCAGGTTAGGGATAACAATGCTAAATGCACATAAAATCCATTGGCCCCAATCAAATTGGCCCGGTTTTGATTTTATCTTTTTTGATTGCGACAGCACCCTCAGCGTCATTGAGGGTATAGACGAGTTAGCCCGGCAAAAAGGCAAATTTGAAACGGTCAAAGCAATGACCAATGCCGCTATGGACGGCGAAATTCACCTGCAAAACGTGTACGACCGCCGGCTTGATTTGCTCTGCCCCACCCGGGCCGAAATCCGGGAACTGGAGCAACTCTACCGCCAAACTATAGTCCCCGATACCATCGAGGTCATTCAGGCTTTGCAACATGTCGACAAGGAGCTTTTTATTGTTAGCGGCGGCTTGCTGGATGCGGTTAGACCCTTTGGCGAGTGGTTGGGCATTCCCCACCAAAATATTCGGGCGGTTGAGGTTCACTACAATCGTCTGTCTGGCCAGTGGTGGGATTACCAGCAAGACCGCTGGGGTGAGCGCCCCGACGTAGAGTACCTGGACCCCGAAGAGACCCCGCTTATAGAATCTCAAGGCAAGGCCGATGTTGTCCGGGAACTGCTAAATGATCGGGCCGGCCGGTCAATGTTAATTGGCGACGGCATGAGCGACCTGGCAGCCCATCCGGCGGTAGATGCAGTGATTGGCTTTGGCGGGGTCATCACTCGCCAGGGGGTAGTTGAGGGAGCCGATGTTTTTATCAAAGCCAACAGCCTGGCTCCGGTTTTGCCGCTGGCGCTGTCGCAGGCAGAACAAGAAATTGTGCAAAATACGTCTCAGCAGGCCGTTTTGGAAAAGGGATTGGCCCTGATAGAGACAGGAGAAGTAATCTTTGGCAAAGCGCCCAATTAGTATCTTGGCAATTGAGACGTTGCTTTTTGGGTAAGAAAATTTTGTATAACCGGGGAGTAGGAAGTAGGAAGTAGGGAGTAAGGATTTTTTCCCTACTTCCTACTCCATACTTCTTACTCCCGTACCCTTTTTGATTCTGATTTGTCCAGGTTAGGAGTAAAAAATGACCTTTAAAATACTTGTTACCGATGACCTTTCACCCCAGGCTCTTGAGCGGTTAGAAACTGCTAAAGACGCAACTTTTGATATTGTTTACCGCCCGTCACCCGATAAACTGCGCGAAATCATTCCCGCATATGATGGACTTATTAT
>JAJRVO010000320.1 GCA_024277275.1 Chloroflexota bacterium | reverse complement strand
CCCACTCCCACCGGGCTATCCCCGTTTCATCCAGCAAAACTAAACTAACCTGATAGCGATACGATACATCTTCCAGCGCCTGCCAGTATAGTTCTAAATCAAAACGGGCGTCAATTTTCATCTCGGCCTGATCGGCATGCCGGCCTAACAAACGCAGTGGTCCCGCGTCGACATTGAGCGGCTCAACCGGAAGCGAGGCAGGGGTATCAACTGTTTTTTCAATGGTGACAGTACGCGGATTGTCGCCCAAGCCAAAAAACAGCACGTCGTCAGGGTGGGCCGGGGTTTCCGGGTAAAAGCCAATGTGAATAGTGTAATCTCCGGGCGGCGTACCGGCCGGCACAACCAGCGTACCGCTTTCCGGGACAATCTTGCCCTTATTCCACGCAGCCGGATTACCGGCTTCCACTTTTGGCCGGGTGATTGCTTCTGCCCAACGGCGTCCGTCCGGCCCAATCAGCCACAGAAAAAAGGCTTCTTCGGGCGGCTTGCCCAGGTATTCCCACCACAGGTCAAACTCTAAACGCTGGCCGGGTTTCAAAACGGGGTGATCGGGATTGATGCCGAGGGTGGTGTACTCCCAACCTAACAGTTCGGCTATGTCGTAATAGCGTTCGTACTGAACGTAATGGTCCAGGCCAACGCCGGGATATATCCAGGCATAGGGTACGCCGTTTATTTCAATAATTTTTTCGGGGGCGACCCCGCCGGTAAAGAACTCAAAAAACTCATCATCCGGGGTTCTAAGTTTTGTCTGCTCAATATATATGACCAGATAATCTCCGGCCAGAGCATTGCCTTTTTGCCGGTAATAGTCTATGGCTTGGCCATCGAAAAAAGGAGCAAAGGCAGAAGAACCGAACCAGGATGAAACCTTCAACGCCTCGGCGTTTGGTTTTTGATTCAGATAGGCGGCTACCCGGTCTAAGCCCTCGCCCCAACCGACAGTGATTAGCTCCGGCGCTACTTGTCGCCCGCCAAGAAGGGGGTTGAAGTAGGTAAAGTAATAGGGGTAGTTAAGCGCTACCAGCGTTCCGTTAAAAATCACAAGCAGGGCGACAAATAAGGGCAAACTTCTTGTTTTGAGAGAGCTAAATTTCACCCTGTTCGCCAGCCCAACCCAGCCTACCGCAGCCATAACGGCCAAAAATGGATAAGCCGGCAGCAAATAGCGATAGTGTTTGAGGCCGCCGAACGTCATAAAGGCGGTAAAGAAAACAACAAACAAGAGCGACCAAAAAAATAATCGCTCAACCGGCTGCGCCGACCGCCCGTAACCTACCCGCTGCATCAGCTTATCACGTTGGCCGGACAACCTGCTATCCCCCCTAAACCAAAACACAAACCCCACCAGAACGCCAATCAATGCCAGGGGAGTGGTGTACACCAACCAGCTAACCGGATAAAAAAGCGCGCCGGGGTCATTGGAAATTGTGCCCAGAAAATAAAATCCTTTGTCGTGGCCTTCGCCAACGTGGGTAAAAACAAAGCCAAAAATCATTTGGGCAATCTCGACCGGGATAACCCACATAGCCGGCCAGAACAGGATAAAAGAAAACAGCGAGGCAATAAACCACACTATGCCATCCAGAATTATGCCAAATATTAACTTAAGAAGACCTGACAGGTTTCTAAAAGGCAACTGCCCCCCCACCGCCTCATTCCTATGTTCCAGCGTTGGAACGCTTGTACGGACGCTCTGCGTCACCCGATCAGCCGGACGCGGAGCGTCTTGAATGCGTTCCCACGCCGGAGCGTGGGAACGAGGCGGTTGAGCGGTTACTCTGTCAGGTTTGGCGCGGGTTAGCCACACGTTGCCCAAATACCAGATTCCCGCCAGAGCAATAAAGGGGGCCAAAACCAAAGCCGGAAGCTTGGTCAAAAAAGCAGGCCCGGCCAGCAAACCCGAAACTGCCAACCATCGTTTTCCGGCATTGCGTCCCCAATAATTAAAAGCAGCCAGAATAGAGAAGGTGGTAAAGATTGTTTCCAGGGCATCGTTGTGCAATACCCGCGATAAAGCAATTTCATAGGGCGACAAGGCCATAAGCAAGGCGCTAATTAAAGCGACCCAATAGCCCCGCCGCCCTTCTTGCTCTCTCAAAAGTCGATTTAAAACCACAAACAAAAGCGCGATGGCAATTGCCGTTAGCGCCGCCGTGGGCAGCCTAATCCAGGGGATAAGGGCCTTATCAACCGGCTTTACCGGCAGGTTCTCCACAAACTCAAGCAGCGATTGCCCGCCGCTGTAATCGGCCAGATAGTAGAGCCATATTCCCAAACTCCCCGTCCACATGGTAATCACGCCGGGATGTCCGGCCCGGACGGTGCAGGCCAACCCCGTTCCCGGCTCAATTAAGGCTATGCCCGCCTGAGGTCCATCGCCCATCACGGCAGAGCAAGCAAAGTCGCTGCTAAGTACTCCCCCAAAAAAGTCTCTGGATTTTTCCGCCCAAAACGCTTCGTCGGTAGTCAGAAAGCTGCCCAGAGTCAGCACGCGAGGTAACAAGGCCAGCAGAAATACAGCCAGAGTTGAGTAAATAAGTAGTTTTTGGGAATCGCGTTTATTTTTGAAACTCATTAATCAACCACTATCTCAGACAACAACACGCTGTTATCGTTTGACCCGGCAATGGGCAAACGAAGTCCGGTAGCAAAATCATACAGCCCAATATGCACCGTGTACTCTCCCGGCGACAAATCAGGCAAAGCCAGCGCCGTTTCATCCGGCACAATCTCGCCGGGCGACCACAGCGAAGACGGATAAACATTGCCCGTTAAAAGGCGGTCCATCTGGGCAACCGTCTCGCCGGCCCGGTTTTTGACATGCACAAAAACGGTGTAATCTGTGCCAGTTTCAACTAAACTCTGCCAATACAGCTTGAACCGTAAACTCTCCTGCTCCCGGCTAAAATCATAGCCCTGCAAAGCAATTACGCCGCCTAATTCTATATTAAGAGCGTGTTCCGGCCAAGCCTGGGCAACTACCACACCGGGCGGCGGACCGCCAACTTTGAGAGGGCCAAAGGTAACGCTGGTGATTTCACTCGGTTCTCCATCAAGCAGCAAAGGCAAAGAAACAGCAGTCCCATCAACCTCCTCATACAAGCCGACGTTCAGCCAATAAACGCCGTTTGGAATAGCCGGATCGACCGGCAATTCAAAACCGTCAATGACGACCTCGTTTTCAAGCCAGTAGATGGTGTTGTAGCCATCGGCGGGCAAACGGTCGGCGCTGCCCCAGGATTGATGTTGAGTATCCAGCAGCTTGGTGAAGACCGTGTAGCTCCGGTCCATTGTCAGCAAGCCCTGCCAATAAAGGACAATCGGCACGCCTTGACCGGCAGACAAGTTCCGCGCGGGCAGATTGTAACCCAGCAACTTGAGCTTGTTATCAAAGTTAGCTTCCAGAAGGTGGGTGATGTGTGGAGGTTCCAGCAAACGGGGTTTTTTGTTGATAACCTTGATTACGGGCGATGTTTCCTGTGAAGCGACAACCGAGCCATCGCGCCACACCTCGGCTCGCACACGATAATCGCCGGTCGGCCAATCAAGGCCAACCAGAAAATACTCAAAGTGAGCCGATGCCTGCTGCGACGGGTATACTTGCCCGTTGCGGTCAACCAGCAGCCACTCGACGCGCT
>JAJRVO010000022.1 GCA_024277275.1 Chloroflexota bacterium | reverse complement strand
TCCGGCCTTTGTTAAAACTTTTGGCTGGTCTTTAAATGAATTGCTGGGTAAACGGATAGATTTTGTGCCTGAAGAAAGTTTACCCGAAACCCAGGATGCTATTAAGCGCATTATTGGCGGCGAAAGCGTATATTTTGAAACAAAACGTTTTACCAAGGATGGTCGAACGCTAAACATACTGGTCAGCGCCTCTCATCATAAAGACAAAGCTGGAAATTTTGCCGGAATGGTTGTGATTTTGCGCAATATTACCGAGCGCAAGCAAGCGGAAGACGCTTTAAAAAAACAAGCCGCCGAGCTGGCAATTGTAGCTCAGGTAGGCACCGCCGCAGCCACAATTTTAGAAACCGACCGGCTGGTGCAAGAAGTGGTAGACCTTACAAAATCCAGCTTTGGTTTGTACCACGCCCATATTTACCTGCTCAACGACGCCGCCGACGCCTTGATACTGGCCGCCGGCGCAGGCAACGTGGGGCGGCAAATGGCAGCCCAGGGGTGGAGCATACCCCTTGATCATAAACAATCGTTGGTGGCGCGGGCAGCCCGAACACAACAAGGGGTTGTGTTTAACAATGTGCATGAAGCCCCTGGTTGGTTGCCAAACCCACTACTGCCCGATACTCGCTCTGAGTTGGCTGTGCCAATGGTGGTGGGCGATAAACTACTGGGCGTACTTGACGTGCAAGCCGATGTTGTTGATCGCTTTACCGAGGAGGATGTTAGGGTCAAAACCACGCTGGCCGTGCAAGTGGCTGTGGCTTTGCAAAATGCTCGCTCATTTGAGCGCGAAGAACAGGCAATTAAAGAACTTAACGCGCTCGCCAGCCGCCTTACCCGCGAAGGTTGGGCAGGCTATCTAAACACTCTAACCGGGTCTCAAACGGGCTATGTTTATGACCTTGATCGGTTGACGCCGATTAGCCCGGATGACGCGCGGCAACCGGTTAAAACTGAATCAACGATCATCCGGCCGTTAACGGTGCGCGGCCAAACTATTGGACAACTGGCCCTGACCGAGCCTAAGACGCTGCCCGATGAAGCCGCCGAAATTGTAGACGCCATAGCGCAACGTTTAAGCTCCCATCTTGAAACCCTGCGCCTGTCTGAACAAACAGAACGTATTCTGGCCCAAACCGAGGCGCTTTACATCGGCAGCGACCGGGTGGTTCGGGCCACAACTCCCCAAGAGGTTCTCCTGGCCCTGGTCGAATCGACCGTTACTCAACAATTTGACCGGGCCAATATTATGTTATTTGATAAAGTTTGGGATGAGACTCTCCCTAATGAAATGACCGTGGCGGCCGTTTGGGAGCAGAGCAATGAACCATCGCGCGCGCCGGAAGGCTCGCGTTATCTGCTAAAGGAAATTCCATTTGCTTTCCTCATTGACCGGGACAAGCCTGCTTTTGTGCGCGATATTGCTGCGGATGAGCGCATAGATACAAATACGCGCGCCACCCTGGCGCAACTTGGAACGCAAAGTCTGGCGATTTTTCCGCTGATTACCGGCGAACAGCGAATTGGCATACTCACTATGCAATCCGGCGTCCCAATGAAATTTGGCGACGAACAAATTCGCCAGATTGGAAGTTTGGCCGACCAAGCCGCCACCGTTATCCAGACGCAGCGCTTGTTTGAGCAAACGCAAACCGCTTTAGAAGAAGCCGGTATCTTCCGCCAATTTGCCGAAACATCCGGGCAAGGTATTAGCATGACAACATTGCAGGGTGAAATTACCTACATAAACCCCACGTTGTGTCGCCTTATGGGCGAATCTAAACCAGAAGATGCCGTTGGCAAAGCAATTACAGACTACTATCCTCCAGAAATGCAACAGCTTATTCAAGAAGAGGCGCTACCTGCCGTTTTGGAAAAAGGGCAATGGGTGGGCGAGCTGGCTCTGGCCTCAAAGACAGGCCAGGTAATCTCCACCATCGAAAACTTCTTCCTTATTCGGGATGAAGCGGGAAATCCCCTTTATGTGGCCGATGTGATTACCGACATCACCGAGCGCAAAGCGGCAGAAGCCGAACGTGAGCGGCTGTTGTCCGAGGTCGAAGGGACATACCGCCAATACGTTCGCCAGGAGTGGGAACAATTTTTGGGCGAGCATCAGGGCCACTGGCATATTGAGCATCAGCAAGCCGGATTAGCCCCAGAGCCAGGCAGTAATGGCGCAGACGAGCAATCCAAAACCCAAAATCTAAAATCTAAAATCGAGGCCCCTATTTCCTTGCGAGGTCAAACTATCGGCGCCCTTAGCCTGCAAGATATTGATCCAAACCGCAAATGGACAGATGAAGAGAAGGCATTGGTCGAAACCGTGTCGGAGCAGTTGGCCCTAACCATAGAAAACTTGCGTCTCTTTGACGACACGCAACAGCGAGCCACCCGCGAGCAGTTAACTCGCCAAATTGCCGATAAAATGCGGGCTTTGCCTGATATAAACTCCATTATCCAGGTTGGCGTGCGAGAACTGGCTAACGTATTGGGCGGCTCGCACACGGTAGTTGAGTTAAATGTGGAAACAGACGATCAGTAGCCGTTAGCCGGTAGCCGGTAATTGTCGGTAACTACCACTAACCACTAACCACTAACCACTGCTAACTGAACAGGAGAAAGTATGAATACAACCCAGAAAAGCGACAGGCATTTTGGCGTTGCATTTAAGCTGGTGGTTTTTATTATATTAACCGGATTTATTTTTGTTGGTATTCAAACCGGATTAAACTTTAAAAACGCCAGAGATCAAAGTAAAGCAAAAGCAGAACAAGAGCTTCTTGAGGATTTTAGAGATTATAAAAATGAGATTGAACGTATAGAAAAAGCATCGTCAGCGCTCTCTATTAGTTTTGCCGGCCGGCCCGACCTGCTGGAGCTTTTTCTGGCAGGAAATCGGGAAGGCGTGTTAAATCTGTTAACCCCTGTTTTTAAAACTATGGCCGCCGATTATGACATTGTCCACCTTTATGTTCATAACCCGGATGGGACTGTTTTTGTTCGCATTCATAATCCTCTAAAATTTGGCGATGATATCACCTATCGCCGTACGGCCGCAATTGCTCTTCGGTCCCAAAAGGTTGTGTCCGGAGTTGATATTGGCCCCAGCCGGCTGGGGATACGAAGCGTTTCTCCCCTGTTTTATCGCGGAGAGCTTGTGGGCATGGTTGAAGTGGGTTTGGATTATGATCAACCTTTTATCGACCAATTTAAAACAACGCACGGCTCAGACTTTACAATGTGGCTAACCACCGAGGCTGCCGCCCCGGCCCGTTTAAATCCAGCCCCTAATGCTTTGGCGTCTCCTATGCCAGACAGAATGTTTTATTATGCCGGCACCCGATCAACCACGTTACCCGTTCCAACTGAGATTTATAACCGGGTTTTACGAGACGGAGAGCCGGAGATTCAATTTGTCTCTGATAATAATGAAGAGTTAACTGTGCTGGTTGCTCCTTTGACAGCGTATGGCGATAGAATTATTGGCATTCTGGAAATTTCAAGGTCGCGGACCGAAGAGTTGGCTGCCTTGCAGCGCAGCCAGATAAGCTTGTTGGTTATTGCAAGCGGGTTATCCCTGTTATCTTTGGCCACAATATGGGGAGCAATAAATTTTGTGGTATTGCGTCCTTTGCGACACCTGACCAGTGTGGCCGGCCGTCAGTTAGAGGGGGATTTGGCCGCCCGGGTCCAACTGTCGCCCGGCGATGAGTTTGGACAATTGGGATGCACTTTGAATACGCTAACAGAACAATTAGACCACACCCTTAGCGATCAAGAGGTTGTTATTGCCAGGCGTACCAGCCAGTTGCAGCTTACCCTTGAGATTGTGCGCAGGCTTTCTTCAATTCTTGATGCCGAGCAGTTATTGGCAGAAGTTGTCAATCTGATTCGGGATAGCTTTAACTTGTATCACGTGCAGATCTATTTGTTGGACCAGGAAGGCGAGCATCTGGAATTGGCCGAAGGTTACGGCGAGGTTGGCGCGGAGATGAAAGCTGCCGGCCATACCATAACCCTGATCGACTCCCAAAGTTTGGCCGCTCGGGCTGTCCGCACCAATAAAATTATGCGTGTAGATAATGTACAGACCGCAGAGGGGTGGCAGCCTAACCCCTTGTTGCCGGAAATACGCTCTGAGATGGCTGTGCCCATAGAATTTGACGAGCGAGTGATTGGCGTATTAGAGATGTACAGTAACCGGGAAGCGGGCATTGGCAAGCAAGACGAAGCTATTGTTTCAACTATAGTTAGCAAGGTTTCTGTAGCCATACACAACGCGCAGCGTTTTACAGAAACCACCCATGCCCTAACCGAAGCCCAAAAAATCCAGCGCCTTTACACCCAAAGCGGTTGGCACGCATACAAACTGAGGCAAAAGACAACCTCCTACCAACAAACGCGCCCCGACGCAGCGCCGGTTGAAGATAAGCTGCTGGCCCAGGTAAAGCAAAATGTAAATCAGGGCCGGCTAGTGATTATGACCCCTTCTCAACAAAATGGAGAGGGCAACCAAACCCAATCGGCTGTGGCTGTGCCTTTGTCTATACGCGGGCAAGTTGTTGGCCATATCAGAATTCATGACACTGAGCAAGGACGCGGGTGGAGCGCAGAAGAGATTGCCCTGCTTGAATCTGTTGGAGAGCAAATGAGTTTGGCTATTGAAAACGCCCGTCTCTTTGACGATACCCAACAACGCGCCTCTCGTGAACAACTGACCCGAGAGATTACCGATAAGATGCGGACCTCGCCCGATGTAGACTCGATTATTGAAACCGGCTTAACTGAGTTGGCTAATGCGTTGGGCGTTTCTCGCACCTACGTTAAGTTAACTTCTAAGCTGGAAGAAGGTAAATAGGGAGAACCAAGCAATGAACCAGGTCAAAACAGTTCAACCCCATCAAGATACTCAAAACAAAGCTATCTTGATGACTTATGCTACCTTAGCCGGGGCTATTCCCTCCTTAATACCTATTGTTATCTTTACTACGCAATTTGTTCAATCCGGCTTGTGGCAATGGTTAGCAACAGCTATTGCCACCGGTATTATATCGCTTTCTTCTTTCAACGCTTTTAGACTAACGCGCTCTAATAAAATTGACCAGGCCAGCCATTGGCTAATTTGGGGCATTGTTATTCCGGCTGCCTCTATAAACCTTTTTGCCGGCGGCGTGGTTTTGGGCTTAATCTTTAATGCCTTTCTTATCCCTATTGCAGTTTTAAGCCTTTTATACCAAACCAAAAAATTAGGCCGGGCTTTTTTAATTGGGGCTGTAATTAGCCTTTATATTTTAATTAGCAATCGTTGGACGCCTTTTCCTCGTTTGGCGGTTGAGCAGGTTTTTCTCATTGCCCTGGTAGTGTGGATCAGTACCGCTGTCTTTGTCCTGATAAACTTCTATTTTGCCCTACGCACTTTTATTGCCCAATCTCTTAGAGTTAAACTGGTGGTTGCCTTCTTAACAGTAGGCGTGTTAGCTGTGGGGGTAATGACTTTTCTTAACAACCGGACCACCACCACTATCCTTCAAAATCGGGTTGGCACAACTTTACACAGTCTGGCCGACTCGCAAGCAGTAGCTATTGGAGACCTGTTAGCCCAACAAGTAAATCTGATACAAACGCTGGCCCTGGATCAACTTCTGGAAACCAGGTTAGAAGCGGTTAATGCCGCTTATAAAGGAGACCCGGCCACCATTCAGGCCCGGCTTGACGCCCTGGATCAACAGTGGATTTCTGCTCTGGATGCCGACCTTGTGATTCAGAATCGAGTACGTAATTTAACTGCTTCGGGATTTAGAAAGTTCCGCGCCAACTTTCCCGCTCACGTTGAGATTTTTGTAACCGATAAATTTGGAGGGGTGGTAGCGGCAACCAATCGCACCTCGGACTACTACCAGGGCGATGAGGACTGGTGGCAATTAGCCTTTAATAACGGCAGCGGAGACATTTATATAGCCCGGCCGGAATTTGATGAGGGCAGCAATACGTTTGGTATTAATATTGCCGCGCCGGTGTATGATAACGATACCGGAGCGGTAATTGGTATTCTTCGTACCACCTTTGATACGGCAGCGTTAGCAGATTTGTTGGCTACAGCGGAGTTTGCCCAGTCGGGCCGCGTCGAGATATACATGCCGGACGGCTATGAACTGGAAGCAAAAGGGGGAGAGCTATACCTGGAAACGGGAGAACTTGACCCTAATATAGTGACCCAATTTCAACTGCTCGAAAAGTAAGGTTATGTAAACACGGTTTATAATGATGTGTCCAGCCTGGTCAGTATTGCCCCGGTGGTAGACATTACGGGCGATCCGGTTATTTCTAAACTGGGCTGGACAGTGGTTGTGCATCAGGACCAGGAAGAAGCTTTGGCCCCGGTACAAGCGCAAACCCGCGCCGGCTTGCTGCTGGCTCTGGGAATTGTTGGTTTGGCCGCTATTGGAGCGGTGGGTATGGGTCAACTGTTGGCCGGTCCTATTACCCGCCTGACCGCTGTGGCGGCCAAAATTATTGCCGGCGATCTTCAAGCGCAAGCGGCAGTAGAATCTAACGACCAAATTGGAGAACTGGCTGCCGCCTTTAATACCATGACCAGGCGGATGCGCGAGATTATTGACACTCTGGAACACCAGGTTGCTCAACGGACCCAACGGCTTGAGACGGTAGTTGACGTTAGCCGGCGGCTGACCGGCATTTTGGATTTAAGCGATTTATTGCGCCAGGTTGTTACTCTAACCAAAGAAACTTTTGATTATTACCACGTTCACATTTACCTGCTAGAGGGCGATACCCTGATAATGGCCGAAGGTTATGGCGAGGCCGGAATCCAAATGAAGCGCCAGGGACACAGTATTCCCCGGGCCGCTCCGCAAAGTTTGGTGGCTCGCGCCGCCCGCGAGGGGCAAGTTATTATTGTGGAGAATGTGCGAGACGATCCGGACTGGTTGCCCAACCCTCTCTTGCCCAATACGTACTCAGAAATGGCGGTGCCGGTTATATTAGGCCGCGAGGTAGTGGGCGTGTTGGATGTGCAAAGTGAAGAGATAGGCGGTTTAACCGAAGAAGACGAATCAACGCTGGAAACTCTGGCTAATCAGGTGGCTACCGCCGTGCGCAATGCCCGGCTCTTTACCGAAACCCAAGAGGCGCTTTATGACGCTCAAAGATTGCAGCAATTGTATATGGGCCAGGCCTGGGAAAAACTCAGCGCCAACATAACGGTTACTAATTACGAGGTTCGTCAACCGGCTTTACCTCCCCTGGAAGATATTGCTACGCCTGAGGTAGAGGCCGCCTTGCAACAGGCGCAAACTGTCGATATGAGATTTTCAACTGACGATGCTTTGCCCTCTACAGCTTTGGAGCCGGAAGATACAAATGGCAAATCTGTAAGAGATTCGCAACCAGAAATCCAGATTTCCAGGTCTGGCGTTCAAAATGCTATAGCCACGCCGCTAAAATTACGAGGCCATATTGTGGGCGTGTTGGGGGTCCATACCGATGATGCGGCGCGTCAATGGACCCAGGAAGAAATTTCTCTTATTGAAGCGGTTAGCGAGCAAATGAGTTTGGCTATTGAAAACGCCCGTCTATTTGAAGAAACACAACAGCGGGCCGCCCGTGAAAAAATTATTGCCGATGTAACCGGCCAAGTCTGGGCCTCTGATGACCTGGAGCGGATTATGCAGACAGCTATAGAACAGTTAGGCGTTACCCTGGATGCCTCAAAGGTGGTTATTCGTTTGGGAACAGAAGAACAATTACTTTCAGAGTAGCCGGTTAGCGGGGAGATTAAAGTAATAACCGGGTAATTGCAGAGAGGTTAAAGAAACATGTCGCTTTCTATTTTTAAGAAAAATCTAAAAGCGCGGCTCACAGCCATCCTGATATTGGTGGCTTTGGTTCCGCTGGTGGCTGTGGCTATTATCAGTTACCTGCAAGCTCGACGGGCGCTGGAATCGGCTGCCCTGCGAGAAGTTGCCGCTTCTACCCAGGCGGCCGGCCAAGATATCCAAACCTTCCTGTCCCAGTTTGAATCCGACGTTTTGAGCCTTAGCCAGACCCCGCCAATCCAGGGTATCATCCGGGCCAGGGCCAACAATGGTCTGGACCCGGAGACCAGTAATACCTACCAAACCTGGGTTGAACAACTTAACCAAACATTTGTGCCTATGGCAGAGAATAAAAAATTATACCAGCAAATTAGATACCTCAACGAAGCCGGGCAGGAAATGGTTCGGGTTGACTTTAAAGATGGGCAAGCAATTATCCGCTCCGGCAACAACCTGCAAGACAAGAGTTTAAGACCTTATTTTGGGGAAACAATCCAATTACCCGCCGGAGAAATCTATATCTCAGAATTAAACCTCAACCGGGAAAGAGGCAAAATTGAGACTCCGCATACGCCGGTGCTGCGTTATGGCACGCCCATCCATGACGCAGAGGGTAAACGAAAAGGCATTGTAATTTTAAATGTGTATGCCGGCAACTTTCTGGATAGACTTGAAACAGGGGGCGCCGCCCAGGTAAACCTGGTTAGCCAGGAAGGATACTATCTACAACACCCGGACTCGAATAAGGAATTTGGCTTTGACCTGGGAAAACCCTTTAACGCCGAGGTGGATTTTACCTGGGCGCTGTCTCAAGTGAGAGACCGAGACACGTTTACCGGGATTGATCCAACCACAAGCCAGGTGGTATCGCTGGATAAAATTCATTTCGACCCGCGCCGGCCGGAGCGATACTGGCTGCTGATAAGGACGCTGCCATCAGAAATAGTGCTGGCAGATATCAACACGCTGGGGTTTATTGTTACTGTTCTTACCGGCACAGGCGTGGCGATGGTGGTGGCAATTGCATTATGGCAGGTTGACGCTATTACCAGGCCCGTGAGTTTACTGGCCGAGGCCAGCGAGAAAATTGCCGCGGGCAATTGGAATGTGCCATTGCCGCCTGCAAGCGAGGATGAAATTGGACAGTTGGTTAATAGCTTTGACAGGATGGTCAACCAGATTCAAGATATGTTTGCCAGGCTAGACGAACAAGGCAAGCAAAGAATCCGAGAGTTAGAAGCCGGGGCTGAAATTAGCCGCAACCTGACCACAATTCTGGACCTTGACGAATTGTTGCACCATGTGGTTGCCAGCATCCAAAACGCCTTTGGTTACTACCATGTCCACATTTATTTAGTTAATACGTATACGGGCGAGTTGGTTATGCGCGAGGGTACCGGCGAGGCGGGTTTGCAACTTAAAGCCCAGGGCCACAAATTGCAGCCCGGACAGGGCATTGTAGGCCGGGTTGCCGGCAGCAGAGAGGGCTTTTTTGCCGAAAACGTTGAAGAAGTTCCCGGCTTCTTCCGCAATCCGCTCTTGCCCAAAACGCGATCTGAATTGGCGGTGCCTTTACACAAAGGCAATGCGGTTTTAGGCGTGCTGGATATGCAGAGCGATAAGATAGGCGGCTTTAGCCAGACAGATTTAACCTTGATGCAATCCATTGCCGACCAGGTGGCGGTGGCGGTAGAAAATGCTCGCCTCTTTCGGGATGCGCGGATTGCAGCGGCTGAAGCGGAAGAACTCAGCCGTCGTCTTACCCACGAGACGTGGCATGATATTGGCGATAAAGTTGAGGCAACCGGCTATGTTTTTACTAAGTCAGGCGCCGCTCCCGCGCCAACAGAGTGGCTGCCGGCTATGACGCGGGCTGTTCAACAAAAAAGGTTGGCTTACTACGCCGGCACAGATAATGCAAGCGATTCTGACGGGAGGGGAATTAACCTGGCCGTTCCCTTGATCTTGCGCGGCGAAATTATTGGCGCAATTGGTATAGAACGCGCCGGCTCTTCTGCTCAAGAAACCAACGGTTCAGGTGATGAAGGCCGGGCCGGTTGGTCTGCGGATGAACTGGTTACAATTCAGAGCGTTACCGAGCAGGTTGCTTTGGCTCTTGACGCGGCCCGTCTGGCCCGCAACACCGAACGGGCTGCCTGGCGTGATCGTATGGTTAGCGAGTCAACGGCAGAAGTCTGGTCATCGGCTGAAATTGAAGCGGTGATGAAGGCGGCCGTAGCTCAACTGGGTGATAAACTGCGGGCTTCAGAAGTGGTTATTCGGTTGGGGACAGAGGCCGAGTTAACGCGGGAACAAGCGGAGGAAATCTCAAATGAACAAGTTTAGAGAGTTAGTAGGTCGGGGAGAATTTCATGCGTTCGTATTCTGTGTGGGGGTGTTGTTGTTCAGCTATCCGTTGCTGATAATGTCCAACACAGAACGGCCCGCCGGCGTGTACCTGTCGTTGTTTATGCCGTGGGGAATTATGATAGGGCTGTTGTTTGTGATAAGCCGCAGTTATGTAATTACTGATGCGGAAGAAGGGCCGGCAGAAGAAGATGGAGAGATGAGCGATGTATAACCCGATAACGGTCATCACCATAGTATGCGTGTATGTGGGGCTATTGTTTTTGATAGCCTTGTCGGTAGAGCGAGGCAAAGGGTGGATA
>JAJRVO010000319.1 GCA_024277275.1 Chloroflexota bacterium | reverse complement strand
CCGCAACAGGGGATGCTGAAGCCGGTTGGCATTGAGGGCAAAGTTCTCAAGCTGGGTGGGTTGCTTGGTGGCAATAACCAGACTATTACCCAGCGAACTGCCATAGCTGGGTACATCGAGGACGTATACATTAGGAAAGACACTTTTCATAGTACTGCCCAACGCTTCAACCAGGCTGTAGTCGGTTGAGGTGCGCCCGGCGTTGATGGCCATCACCCCATTTTGGTTGAGGTGGTTGTAAACCTCCTGAAAAAACTCTTGCGTAGTCAGGTGAAAGGGAATATAAGGCGGGCGGTAGGCGTCGACGCCAATAATATCATAGGTGGTAGCGGTATTGGCCAAAAAGAAGCGTCCATCCTGAGCATGAACGGTTAAATTTGGCTCATTCATATCAAACCACTGACGACCCACTGCGATAATGCCGGGGTCTATTTCTACGCCGTCGATGGGGATGGGGCCGTAAATTTGGCTAAAGGATTTGGAGATTGTGCCCGCCGCAGAGCCAATCAGCAACATGCTGCCCACCTGGTTTTGCGTGTAAGGCGGGTTGTTAACCTAGGGCGCAATTAAAAAGTAATCCCACACGCCATCTACCAGCGGGTGGTCGGGGTAATTGGGGTTGTAAAGGGAGTGAATGCCCTGACCCTCGTTTAGTTGCAGGGCGTGCCAATTGCCGCCCTGGTTGTCGCTTTGCCGGATGACTTGGATATAGTTATAGCTGGACTCGGTTTCGTAAACCAGGCCGGGTGTGTCTTTAATGGGTCCGCTGCCCCACAACAGGTTCAGGCCGACCAGTATCACCAGCATAGCCGTATAAGCCAGAGAACGCTTGTGCCGGGTCAGGAAGAGGCCGCCCAAACTGACCAGCAGCAGGATAATAGAGAAGGTAAAAAAGGTCTTTTGAGTGCCCAGATTGGGGATAAGCACAAGTACGGGTAAAAACGTGCCAAACAAACTGCCCAAAGTGCTAAGGGCATAAATTGAACCGGCTGTATCGCCGCCGTGTTCAACATCTCGCAGCGCCAGCCGGATGGCAAAGGGCGAGACTGTGCCCAACAGGGTAATGGGTATGCTAAACAAGATAAGCACCCCAAGAAACGAACCGGCCAAAATCCCCACGTTATATTGGGCCATCCCCAGCGCCGACCAGCGCAATACGGGTCTGGAAACAAGCGGAACTAATCCTACCAAAAAAGCGCCCCAGGCGGTAATTTGAAAGAGCGTACTCTCACGCGGGTCTTTGTCGGCCCAGCGTCCTCCAACATAGTAGCCTACGGTCAAATAGAGCAGCATTAAACCAATAATGCTGGCCCAGATAACCAGTGAGTTGCCAAAAAATGGGTCCAGCAAGCGGCTGGCCGATAGCTCGGTTCCTAGCGTGGTCATTCCTGAGATAAATACAGTTAATAGCAAATATCCGTTTCGTTTTTGCAAGAAGCGCTCCTTCAATACGTGATCAAGTAGGTGACAATGATAACCCAAGCTGCCACTCTCAGCTTGGAAAGCAATTTAAACCGCAAAGGTCGCCAAGAACGCCAAGATTTTTTAAAAACCTTTGCGTACTTGGCGTTCTTGGCGGTTAAATCCTTATCAGCTTTTTCTGGTAGTAACTTAAGTTAATGATAGAGTTAATAGCTTGGTATTATAGCGACTGTGAAAGAGCTTGGCAATCGAGTTAAAAACAAAAGGGCTACCCGATTAAGGTAGCCCCTGTTTTTTTCTAAAGGGATAATTGTAAATTAACCAACGCCATTTAACTCAAATAATCACGCAGTTGGCGGCTGCGGCGGGGGTGTCGAAGTTTACGCAATGCTTGCCCCTCAATTTGGCGAATCCGCTCGCGGGTGAGACCGAATTTTTTGCCCACCTCTTCCAGGGTGTAGCTACGGCCATTTTGCAAGCCAAAGCGCAGGCGCAAAATACGGGCCTCGCGGGGGGTAAGGGTGCTGAGCACATCTTCTAATTTTTCTTGTAAAAGACGGTGGTAGGCGGCATCTGGGGGGGTGGGCGCGTCTTCATCTTCAATAAAGTTGCCCAATTCGCTATCTTCTTCTTCACCTACAGGGCGTTCCAGTGAAACCGGGTGACGACTAACGCGGAGCATCCAGCGTACTTTGGAGGGTTCCAATTCCATGTGCTCGGCTAACTCTTCTGGGGTGGGCTTGCGGCCCCAAACTTGCTCAAGCTGGCGAGAAATTTGGTGGAGCTTACGGATGCGGTCGCTCATATGAACGGGAACGCGGATTGTGCGGCCCTGGTCGGCCAGAGCGCGGGTAATGGCCTGACGAATCCACCAGGTAGCATAGGTGCTAAATTTATAACCCCGGCGATAGTCGAACTTTTCTACGGCTTTAATCAGACCCAAATTGCCTTCTTGAATTAAATCAGAGAAGGGTACGCCTTGTCCCATATATTTTTTGGCAATGCTTACTACCAAACGGGTGTTGGCTTTTATCAGGTGGTCGCGGGCTTTATCGCCCTCACGAATATAACGGCGTAATTTAAGGGCTTCCTCATCGCCATTGTAATGGTTTTTTTGCAATTTCTTTTGAGCTTTGCGACCTTTTTCCAGGGTCTTGGCTAATAAGATTTCTTCTGCCGGGGCCAGGAGAGGAACGCGGGCCATCTCTTTAAGGTAAAGGCTAATGGTATCATCGGCGGCAATACCGCTTAGGTCAAAGGGGTCAGCTTGAGGGATTTGGGCTTCGCTGGAGGATTGTTCTTTAAGACGTTTTTCTTCTTCTGCTTCTTCAGTATCGGCATAAACTTCTATGCCTTGATTAATCAGTTGGATAAAAATTTCTTCCAACTGGGCCATATTATCTTCTGCTTCCGGAAAAGCGACTAACAAGTCATCGGTAATAAGATAACCGCGCGAAAGGGCTTTATGCATTAATTCATCTAACACACCTATCTCGTCAGTTTTTGGTTCAGTTTCTATTGTATCTTTAATTATATCGCGGCGTTCTACTGTTATTTCTTGTGCAATCATTTTTACCCCTATTTTATGCAGCCCAAGCAGATTTCCAGGCACGGTAACCGGGAATTTAACTGTCAGGATTCGAGATTAAGAATGGAAGGAACAATTCGTCTTCGAAAAGAAAGGTTTACTAACAAACAGAGAGGTTGCTTTAAAAAAGTATGTTCGATTGTATTTTATAGCTAAGTGGAGTAATAATAATATATGGAGAAATAAATCCTACAACACCCTATACATAAAAAAATTTCTTATAAAATTTGTTGTTATCTACATTTATCAGGGCGTTATTAATAAAATACAGATTGGTTCGAACGACGTGGGTATTATATCACAGGCCAAGGGCCATTGTCAACCTTTTTTTTGTTATGTCTACTTGGGTCAATTACAAGGAATTTAATTGTGCAAAAAACCACACACTCTACCAGAATCATCGAAGAAACCTCGCTTAACGCCTGGCCGTGTTTGCAGCAAATCTTGTACGATGGCTCAGCAATTCCCGTTTTGGAAACTGTGCCGCCGACAACTACTCAGACGGGCTGATTTTTGTCGGCGTAAGAGCAGAATTGGCAGAATTAACGAATCAAAATTCTATCATTCTGGAAATTCTGCTCTGAAATGCCCACAAT
>JAJRVO010000318.1 GCA_024277275.1 Chloroflexota bacterium | reverse complement strand
CGGCAGGCTGCCTCTTAACTCATTATAGTTCATTGCAATTGCTGTAATATGCCCGTCTTTACACTTAATCCCCGTCCAGTCACAAGGTTCTTTTGTTTCAAGCCATCCCCTTTTGAATGTCCACTGGGAACCTGCCGTTGGGCCGGCGATGAGAACGCACTGGACCGGGTAATGTGGTCAATAGCGTGGTCGGCGGCAGAGCTTTTAACCTCCAGGGCTGTTCAGTTCTCACCAATCGCTGGTGATTTTACCGCCAAGAACGCCAAGGACGCAAAGAATTTATAAAAATCTTGGCGATCTTGGCGATCTTGGCGGTTCAAAAAATACACCGCATCTTAGAACTGAACAACCCTGTTTTAACCTCTAAAAAACTGGATAGATTGGGCAAGTGCGCCGGGGATAGTTGTGGCTGGCTGTTTCTGGATACAAGCCGAAACCGCAGCCGTCGCTGGTGCGAGATGGAACACTGCGGTAACAGAGCCAAAGCGCGTCGTCACTACAAACGGAAACGGGCCGCTAACACACCAAGCGCCTGACACGACCAGCCCGATACGCCTTTAAAAAGGTCAATTGCCGTTTTTAACGCATTTGACAGAACGGCGCGTTTGGCATTATACTTTACTTGACCGTTATTCTTTAGACATAAGATAAAGTGACGAAACTGAGAAAGCGTGAATAATCAGCAACGCTTTCGGCCTCACCTAAACAATTCTTCCACGTATCTACATCGGAAATTCCCTGTAACGCATTGGGTATGTTGTGAGTTCCAGTCCTAACACTCAATACGTTACTGACAAAACTTAGGTTCATAAAATTCAACAGCCTCAATGGTCTGGGGGAAAAATGACTCGTTTCATCATCTTGCGATTGGTTGGATTGGTGGGTTCCCTCTTTGTGCTGTCTATTTTTACCTTCTTTATTATGCACGAAGTGCCCGGCGGTCCGTGGCGCATCGGTCAGCGGCCATTTACCGATCAACAAATCGCTGCGCTTGAAGCGCGCTACGGCCTGGATAAACCGCTCTGGCAACAATATTTCACCTGGCTTTCCGGCATCGTTAAACTCGATTTCGGCCAATCATTCCAGCACCCCGACGAGTCGGTCATCCAGCTCATTAGCCGCACCTGGCCGGTCACCATCCACCTGGGGGGAATGGCGCTGGCTATTGCTTTTGGGGTGGGGATTCCCTTGGGAATTATTGCCGCCTTCAAACAGAATACCTGGATTGACTATATAGCCACCCTCTTGTCTATTTTTGGCTTTGTTACGCCACATTTTGTTTGGGGCATCTTTTTTATTCTAATCTTCTCCCTATATCTGGGCTGGCTGCCAACCGGCGGCTGGGATGAGCCAAAGCAGTGGATTATGCCCGTGGTGGCCTACTCTTTGGCCCCACTGGCCGTTATTGCCCGTTACACCCGCGTCAGCGTTATCGAATCCATTCGCTCTGATTACGTGCGCACGGCCAGAGCTAAAGGGTTAAACGAGCGGGTTATCATGGTTCGCCATGTGCTGCGCAACGCCCTCATCCCAATGCTGACCGTCTTTGGGCCAATTGTGCCCGACCTTATCACCGGCTCAATCTTTATCGAGGCTATCTTTAGAGTGCCGGGTTTGGGCAAGTTCTGGGTCACCAGCACCTTTGAGCGTGACTACCCTATGATTATCGGTTTGACCGTTCTTTTTGCCCTCCTGATCGGCTTAACCTACCTGATAACAGATATTCTTTACGTTTACGCCGACCCACGGATTGAATACAGTTAGCTTAACCAGAGGATTTATGGCAACGCAAGCTCAAACTGCAACCGGAACCAATATTGCCCAACTCAAGCAATCGCGCCAGGCACGCGGTCTTTATTATGATGCCGGACGGCGCTTTGTCAGAAACAAGCTGGCTATCATAGGTTTGGTTCTGGTTACCCTGCTCTTGATACTGGTCATTTTTGCCGATGACTGGTTCATCGCCCTCCCGCTGGGGCGTGAACCGAAGCCTCTGATTGCCGTAACTCCCTACGATCACGGTTTTTACGGGCCGACGGGCGCATTCCCCGGCAAGGATTACTGGCTGGGCACCGATCTGGTTGGGCGCGACCTGTTTAGCCGCATTGTTTTTGGGGCGCGGGTTTCTCTGACCGTCGGGCTTTTGGCTCAATTGATTGCCTTTACCATCGGAATCCCGTTGGGGAGTATTGCCGGTTGGAAAGGAGGGCGAACCGACTTTTTGGTGATGCGACTGGTAGACGTTATGTCCGCTATCCCCACCCTCCTTTTGGCTTTCCTCATCATGGCTCGATTAGGAGCCGGTTTTTGGAACGTTATGTTCGCCATCGGCCTGACCAGTTGGATTAACATTTGCCGTCTGACCCGCGCCCAATTCCTCTCGTTACGCGAGAAGGAGTATATCGAAGCCTCACAAATGATTGGGGCCGGAGCCTGGCATATCATCCGGGTTCATCTCTTTCCAAACTCGCTGGCTCCTATTATTGTGGCCCTTACCCTCGGTATTCCAACGGCCATTTTCCTGGAAGCCTCCTTGAGTTTCTTGGGCGTAGGCATCAATCCACCTACCCCCAGTTGGGGGCAAATGATTGGTCGAGACGGCGTCGCTAATATTAATTATTTCTGGCATCTGGCTTTTTTTCCGGCATTAATGATAGCCATCACTATGTTAGGCTTTACCCTGGTCGGCGATGGCCTGCGCGATGCGCTTGACCCCAAAATGTTGGATGAAAAGTAGCCGGAGACAAATCAAGGACAAGGGAAGGAGGCGTGCTTATTAAAAATTGGAGTGATTAAACTTGTGTGTCTAAATTGCAGCGTGATTTTCAATTTTACGCCTTACATAATTTGGCATGGTTTAGAAATGTGGAAAGTTAGATTAACACCTGGCCTATAAAATCCGTAATGCGTAATGCGTAATGCGTAAAATATAACGATTTGGCGCTATAGCAGTCATTACGCATCACGAATTACGCATTACGGGCATAGAAGTGTCAATCTAACTTAAACCATGCCCATAATTTACTCTTTTAATCAGGAGGAAGAGAATGAAAAGCAAGTTTATGTTAATGCTAGTTTTGATACTGATTATCAGTATTGCAATAGTTGGCTGCACCGGCGGCGCGGCGCCGGAACAAGAGGCGGCGGGCCAAACACCCGCCACTGCCGAACCGGCAGCCCCTAAAGAGGAACCGGCCGAACCCGCCAGCAAGGCGGTAGTCAACAGCGTCGGAATTGAATTGCCGGCCGATGCCGCCCCCATTGAGGAGCAAGTATTACGCCTGGCTAACACCGAGTATAGCTGGCTAAGTTGGGACTATACCGCCTACGATTACACCTGGGGGGCGCTCATAGGCATCCACGATTCTTGTGTTAGACCCGATAAAGAGTTCAATCCCCAACCCTCCGGCTGCGAGAGCTGGGAAGCCTCCGACGACGGCCTGACCTGGACCTTCCACTTACCCAAAGACAAGGTTTGGAGCGATGGCGAACCGGTCACCGCCGAAGACTGGGTCTTTACCCTGCAACGTTACGCCCGACCCGACTATGACTTTGAGTGGTTCTACAGTATGGCCGGCATTACTAACTGGGGCGCGGTCGTTAGCGGTGATATGCCGCCGGAAGACCTGGGCGCCCAAGTGGTTGACGATTACACCTTCACCGTTACCACCGACCAACCCGCCCCCTTCCTGGTCAAGCAATTTGCCGACCTCTGGGTAGCTCCAAAACACATCGTTAAAGACCGCATGGCCGACGGCTCCTGGGCGCTTGACCCGGCCACCGCCGTCTCTGCCGGTCCCTATAAGCTTGAGAAATGGGAAAAAGGGAAAGAAATTGTGTGGGTAGCCAACGACAAATATACCGGCCCCTACCCAGCCACAATGGACAAAATTGTCAACGTCTTTATGACGCCGGAAACTCGCTTCAATGCCTATCAAAACGGCGAACTGGACATCATTGGCTACGGCTACGAGATCGACCTGCCGCCGGCTTCTCTGGCCCAGGTTCAGGCAGACGCCGCATTAAAGGAACAACTGTTGGTCTGGCCCAACTTTATCACTTACTACCTCTTCTTTGACACCTGGAACCCACCCTTTGACGACCCGCTGGTACGCCAGGCCTTTAGCCACGCCATTGACCGCGACGCTTTGGTCAACGGGCCGCTTCAACATCAAGCCTCAGTCGCGTACACTATGAACCCACCCGGCTTCCCCGGCGAGAGTGTCGACCAACTGAAGGATATTCAAAACTATGATCCTGAAATGGCCGCCAAACTGATGGCCGACGCCGGCTACCCCAACGGCGAAGGGTTCCCCACACTGATTATGCGCACCCGGAGCGCCTATCCCGCCCTGACTAATGCCGCCGAAGGCATTGCCTCGATGCTTAAGGAGAATATCGGGGTAGAAATCGAAATTCAGGACCTGGACTACAGCATCTACATGGAAATGCTGGGCGACCAGAAGAAAAATGAAGGCGGCGACATGAACTTTGCCCTGGTGCCCTACGAATACGACTTTGTCGACGGCAGCAATCTGCTTGGCGTCTGGGGCGGCTGCGAGGAAGAAGGGGCCGACATGCCGGATATGCCGGGACGACACACCTGGTATAACACCGAATACAACGCCCTGGTCTGCGAAGCCAACGGCATCATCGGCGATGAGGCCAAGCGTAACGAGCTTTACCAAAAAGCCGAGCGAATCCTCATTGAGAATGTGGGTCTGGTGCCAATTTACCACGGTGTTTTCAACGTTCTGGTCAATCCGAAGTTGAAAGGTCCCGCCCTTGAGCCAAACAAGGCCGGTGTTGTCACCTTCCGCGGTTTCCGCTTCAACTCCAGCGAAGGCCAGATTTATCGGGTTCAGTAAACCTGTCTTTGGCTAGTACAATAAAAAGGGCAGCCGCCAAGTAGGGGCTGCCCTTTTAGTTGCAGTATGGCCGAGTATAACATCGCCGCCGTCATCCAGCCGACCTTTATCTACTGGGAAGGCGACCTCATATTCCGCGACGTGGGCCAAAAACGCGCCCTGAACTACAAACCCGCCCGCAAATACCTTGACCGGGGCGTGATGATGACGGCCAGCTCCGACATTCCCAGTACGGTCTCAACCAACCCCTTCATCTCCCTCTACACCCTGGTGACGCGCAAAAACAACCTGGGCCAATACGTCGCCCCGGACCAGACCATCAGCCGTGAAGAAGCCTTGCGGGCCTACACCATCTCCGGCGCCTGGCTCACCCGCGAGGAGCGCCTCAAAGGAACCATTGAAGTCGGCAAATTGGCCGATCTGGCCCTGCTGGACCGCGACTACTTCGCCATCCCCGATGAAGAAATCAAGGACATTCAAGCTGAGATGATCATCGTCGGAGGGCAGGTGGTGTGGAAAAGGGATGGAGAAGAATCGCCATAAGCCTACAGAAAAAACGGAGTCCAAAGCGTAGCTTTGTAAAGTTTCGCTACGCTCCCACCTTGGACTCCAAATTAATATAGGAAAAACCAATGACAAATCCAGTTTATCTTATAACCAAAGAACGGCTCATCGATTTAGCCAAAACCCTGGTTTCTATCCGATCCGTTACCGGCCAGGAACACGAGTTGGCCGATTGGATGTACGAGCATTTTAAATCGCTCGGCCTGAGCGGGGTGCAACGGCTCCCGGTTGAAGATGCAGGCGATACCGTTGTTGGCTGGCTTGACGGCCCCGCCGACAAACCAACAATGATGCTCAATTTTCACCTCGACACCTTCGACGTGTTTGACGGTTGGGAGACCGACCCTTTTACCCCGCATCTTGTAAATGAACGTCTCTACGGCCTGGGATCGCACGATATGAAAGGGGGCGGCGCTTGCATCCTGGGCGCTGTCGAAGCCCTGCTTCAATCCGGCGCTGAATTGGGCGGGCGTCTCATTGTAGCCACCACCACCGACGAGGAGAATTGGTCGCGGGGCGCGCATGCCCTGATTAAGAGCGGGCTGCTGGAAAATTGTCGCTACTGCCTGGTTCCCGAACCTTCTCTGCCGGGTACGCTAACTATCGGGGCGCGCGGGCGACATGTTTTCCACCTTACCTTTCATGGCAAAACCATCCACGCCGCCCACGATGGGGGTATCAACGCCGTAGCGGACGCGGCCAAAGTGGTCGGCATTTTGGCCGGCCTGGAGGGGATTGACCTCGGTTACAATAAAGAGTTTGACATAAGCGGCAACTTGCATGTCATTGGCTTTAAGGGCGGCGGAACGCTTATCCTGGTGCCGGAGTTAGCCGAGGTCTTTATCGACCGGCATATCTTGCCCGGCCAGACCGTTGAAGAGGCCGCAGACCAGATTCGGGCGGCGGTTGAGCGGGCCAAAATCGCTTCCACCTACGAACTAACCTGGGACGAACGGCCAACGCCTGCGCCTCCGTCCTATCTTGTGCCTCCCGACTCCCGCCTGGTGCAAACCCTCAAAAAGAATCTGCAACGCGAGTATAATCAGGACATTAAACTTATTCTTGGACGCAGCGTGTGCGACACCAACCACTTTGCCGTTTACGGCGGCGTCCCTACGCTGTGGCGCGGTCCTCACGGCGGCAACACGTGTCAGGCCAATGAGTACGTCAACGTCGACTCTATGCCTGCCATCGCCAGAAGTTATGCCCAAACCGTTCTTGATCTCTTAGGTGCCGGCGCTTAATTTTTAATAAGATTGAGACGGCTGTTGACCAGTTGCCCCAAACATTTTACCCTAATCAGGACGAAAACCCAACAGCGTACTAATTGGCAATTTGCCCTACGGATCGTCACGTTTCAGGAAGCCGGTCATGCAGTGGATTGACCCGCCGCTTTTTTGAATCTCGCGGAGTTCGACTTCGATGATGGTACAGCCGGCTTCCTCCAAAAGGGCTTTGGTTTGGGGATTACCGGCGGGCATTAGCAAGTGGCCGGGGGCCAGAGGCACAATGTTGCCCGGCATGTGAATATCCTCCGGGGGGCGGTCGATGGTGCGGAAGCCGCGCTCATGGAGAACATGCACCGCTTTAAGGGGCGTTTCTCGGAAGCGGACTATGGCTAGATCGCGGTCAAGCAGGCTTAAAATCCCGTCAAGATGAACCGTCCCGTAGGGAAGTTGAAGCCGGACCACCTTGCTATAGCCAACCTGCCGCAAAGCCCATTCAACCTGTTCGGCTCCGGCATCATTAGTGCGCAGCCCTGAAGCCACAAAGGCCAGGTCTGGTCCAACCAGGGCTGCGTCCGCGCCCTCAAACGTGCCTTCGCCGTGGATGGTCATCAAAATAGGAACCCCTATCCGACCCAGCGCCTCGGCTACAAATCGTTCCTCGCCGGCGCGTTTGCGCGAGGCGGGTCGAGCAATAATTGCGCCTTCCGGCGTCATGAGCATCAGGTCGCGGATAAAGTGAGCGTTGGGTTTATCAAGCCGCCCATTTTCAACGTGGTGAACGGTGACGCCATTGCTCCGGTAAGCCTCAACCAGCGTGTCATGCTGCTGCCGGGCCAACTCGCTATTCATCGGTTCAATCCAAAGGGCGGCGTCATGATCCCACACGTTGTCAATCTCGGGGCCGGGACGGCGCAGCAAGACCGCGTGCAACTTGCCGTACTCTGATGAAACACCCCAATTACCCCACACCTCCGGCATATCTTCGACAAAATTCACGCGGCGCGATTGCCATCCTGTGCCGCCTTGTCCGGCTCTCATGGTTCTTGCCTCCTTGTCTTAAGAGATTGGTAATTGTTCATTCTATGCCCTTAACGTTTCAACTTTCTCTGTTGTTATTTCAAACTCAATGCCAACGGCGGCCAGTTCATCCATCAATTTATCAAAGAGATTGCCAACAACCAGTTGTTAGGGCGGAAAAATGCCTTTGGCCTTTAACATTCCGCCGGCAATCATACGGGCCACAATAGCGCCGGTGTAGCCGGTGGTTCGCCCCATCGAGGTAAGGCCGTATTGCTCATCGTAGCGGTCAATCATCTGGACGGTATAACGGCGCATTCGTCCCTCTTGCTGACCGACAACTTCTACCAAAAAGGCGCTGATATCCGGCTCACCCTGGTCTAGTTTGACACGCGGATAGAGCAGCGTATCGAGAACGTGCTTGGGTTTTACCTGTACGCCGTCCACTTCAATCGGGTCCAGACTCAACAGTCCCATCTCTTTGAGGACAGTTACTTTGGCCGCGTAGCCAGGCCAGCGTACGGTTTTTTGAGTGCCCAGGCGCAAATTCTGCAAAACCGGCAACTCCAGCAGCCAGGGCATAAAACCTTCGTGCCAGGCTTCGCACTCGCCGACGCCGGGGAAGAAGACCGTCTCCACGCCGGAGTAACGGGGAACGGGTTTGAGTTCGCCGTTTTCGACAATCTGGGCATCAATGTCACGCAGGGGCATGTGTCGGCCCCCAAAGACAATTTTGTAGCCTAACGGCGGAGCGGGGTTTTCCGGGATGCCGCCACATTTGATGTGAAGCTCGTCGACCCGGTCCAGCTTTTCGGCCACGTAACGGGCCACAATCTCGGTTAGGCCCGGCTCCAGGCCACAGGCCAGAACAACCAGTCCACCGGCGGCTTCCACCTCTGGCTTGAGTTCGTTCACTTCCGCTTCAGAAGGTCGCGTCAGGTCGACCAGTGGCGTTCCGGCGGCTGCGGCCAACCGAATTGCCGGCGCGCTGGCCGATTTGGGCAAAGCGGCCACAATAGCGTCAAATTGGGCCATCAATTCTTTAGCCGCCGCTTGGTCGGTTAAGTTGAGTCTAACCGTGGTTAGCTTTTCGCTGCCGGGCAGCGCAGCCAATTGTTGGCCGGCTTGATCTAACGCTTGCCGGCTCAAGTCGCAAATGGTTACTTGCGATACTTCCGGGTCCGACATAGCGTTAAAAGCCGATGCCGGTCCAATCAAACCACTCCCTAAAATCAAGATTTTCATGCATATATCTCCTAACCCGGATAAATCGGAATGGCGAATGGGCGAATGTGGCGAATGTGGCGAATGAAAGGCCGACCCATTTTCGCCATTCGCCTATCCGCAAATTTGCCGTGTTTACAATGATTTTTCTTGCCCAAAAGACAAGGATTCAACTGCTAAGGTACTTAATGATATGATTCTGTTTTTTAATTGAGGCAAGTTTTACAAACGCAGCCGGGGGTCGAGCGCGTCGCGTAGGCCGTCGCCCAGCAGGTTAAACCCCAGAACCGTGGCCATAATTGCCAGACCCGGAAACAAAACCAGGTGTGGCGCGCTGAATAACTGATTGCGCTCAGATGCCAGCATAGACCCCCATTCCGGGGTTGGCGGTTGCGCGCCCAACCCTAAAAATGAGAGGGCGGCCACTTCTAAAATAGCCGTTCCAACACCCAGGGTAGCTTGCACAATAAGCGGAGGAAAAGCATTGGGCAAAACATGTAGCAAGAGAATGCGAACGGGACGATTACCTATAGAACGCGCCGCCGAAACGTACTCTTCTTCTTTAACCGATAGCACGGTGGAACGAATGACCCGGGCATATTGTGGAATACTAACAATGGCGATAGCAAACATAGCGTAGACCAGGCCTCGCTGGGCAAATATGAACTCAGGCACACTATTTTTAAACAGCGACTCTGCCGCCTCATTGAGTTCAAACAGGGTTCTCAGCGCGCTGGTAATGGCAATGGCTAACAGCAAAAAGGGAAAAGCCAGCAGCACGTCCATAATGCGCATGATAACATCATCAAGCCAACCTCCAACATAGCCGGCTATAGCCCCCAGCATTGTCCCAATAACAATGGCAAACCCGATGGTGATAATTCCAACCGTTAACGAGATACGGGCGCCAAAAACAATGCGGCTAAACTCATCCCGAACGTTGCCGTCAACACCCATCAAGTGTTGGGGTTCGTCGGTAGAGCAGCCCAGCAGGTAAATACATGGCGCGGTTCGTTTTTTTATTTTCTCTTTTCCAATCAAACTATTATTGGGGTCAAAGGGGGCAATGAGCGGCGCAAAAATAGCCACTAATATCAAAAATCCCAAAATGACCATGCCGGCTACCCCTGTTCGATGTCGAAAGAGACGCCGTATTGCCACCAGCCATAAGTTCTCGGACTTGGTTAAAAAACTCCCGGCAGTTGTAGGAAGTTTTATTATTGAAGAAGACATAAATTGTGGGTAATCCTCTCGTAAGTTTTCGCCGTGATGCGTGATTCTTTTACTCGATCAGTCGAGCAATTGGTAGGTTGGGTTGAGGTACGAAACCCGGTAATTTTGGGTTGATTGTGTTGGGTTTCATTCTTCAACCCAACCTACCCCTGCTACGATGATGCAATGTTACTCATACCGGATACGCGGGTCGAGAAAGCCATAAGATATATCAACGACCAGGTTAATGACGATGTATGCCGACGCAATGACCACGGTGAATCCCTGGATAATTGGGAAATCGCGGGCAGTGATAGCCTCAAACATTGCTCGACCCACGCCGGCCAGCGAGAAAATGGTTTCTGTTAAAATTGCCCCACTAAAAACAATACCCATTTGCAGCCCGATAATGGTTACAATTGGCAGCAAGGCATTACGAAAGGCGTGAGCCATAACCACCCGCCACTCAACCAAGCCTTTGGCCCGGGCGGTACGCACATAATCCAGCCCAAACACCTGCAACATACTGGAGCGGGTCATTCGAGCGATAATTGCCATAGGGATGGTGCTAAGCGCGACAGAAGGCAAGATTAAATGGGTAACGGCGTCTTTAAAAACTTCCCAATCCAGGGTGATTAAAGAATTAAAGATAAACATATTGGCTATGAACTCTAAAAAGTTGTAGGTAAAAGAACCCTCCACCAGTTCCAAACCATAAACCTCATAAAACGGGATAGCTATCACCCCGGCCGATAATCGACCGGACGGCGGTAACCAGAAGGGGGTGTCTTTTAGCAACAAGGCAAACACGTAGGCCAGCATTAAGCCCAACCAAAAAACGGGCATAGATACCCCAATATTTGCTCCTACCATCGTAGCCAAATCAATAACAGAATTATGACGAATAGCCGAAATAATACCAAGCGGAATGCCGATAGCAGAGGCAATGAATAACCCGGCCAGGCCCAATTCGAGGGTTGTTGGCAGGCGTTCAATTAAGATTTCAATCACTGAGCGATGGAAGCGAAGAGATTCGCCAAAATCGCCTTGGGACAACTCTGTAATATAAACAGCAAGTTGAATCGGAATCGGTTTATCCAGGCCCTTATCACGATTGAATTTTTCACAGACTTCGACGGTGGCTTTCTCACCCAGGATGGCTTTGCAGGGGTCCCCGGGAATTATCCGGCCCAAGACAAAGGCCACTATTAAAACGCCAAATAAAACCGGAAAAGAAGCCAGAATTCGCCGAATAGTGTATTTATACATAGGCTATCTCTCACAAAATGGGTTTTTCTCATTCCCAAACTAGAGTTTGGGAACGAGAAAATACAATCTTTTAGAAAAAATTGTGCGGGATGGCTTAGGTCTGTTGAGACTGGTAAGCCATCCCGCATTAGTTACTATGTCCTTTAGCTAAACATAACAGCCAGAAGAACGATTATTCAGCATTCATCAAGCCGTCCCACAGGTAGGAGAAGTACTCGTACGCGCCTGTATCGCCAACATGATACGGGTTGGCCGCGTCGATACCGGCTGCCCAGGACATAACCACGTCGTTGGCATCTACGGTAGAGCCGTCGTGGAACGCCACGCCTTCTCGCAGGTGACAGGTCCAGACGGTTGAGTCCGCGTTAGCATCGCAGGAGGTGGCCAGAGTGGGTACAGCCGAGCCGTCTGCATCGTACTTGTACAACCCTTCTGTCACCATCTTGCAAGCATCCAGAGATTCGCCGTCGGTTTCGTCGGCGCAGTAGAGGCTGATGGGTTCGGCGGCTTTCATATAGACCAGGGTATCTCGACCACCGGGATTCACTTTCCACAGGTCCGGCGGGCCAAGCACTGCGGTGTGGGCGTTTTCTACATCGGCCAGCGCGGCGTCTGCCGGGGCGCCGTGAGCAATGGGAACCATCGGAATCAATTCCTTGATGGCGTTGTTGGCTTGCTCGTAAAGCGGAGCGGCCACTGCCTCATCGCCAATGGTTGACGCTTCTTGCAGAACCTCATAAATCTCCGGATATGGCGTGCCAAACTGCGGGTTGGACTCGGCAAAGTGGAAGTCGAGGAAGTTGGTCACGTGCAGGTAGTCAGCCCCCCAACCGAGGAGGTACAAGCCATCAAGCCGGCCATTGGTCGATTCGTCGATGAATTCACCAGATTCCATCACCACCACTTCGGCGTCAATGTTCAGGTTTTCTTTTAACTGATTTTGGAATTCTACCGCCACCAGGCCCGGTTCGGGCAGGTAAACGCGGAATACGTCGCGGTAGAAGATTTTGGTTTCAAAACCGTCGGGGTAGCCGGCTTCAGCCAGCAGCGCCTTGGCCGCATCGGGATCGAAGTCGTACCAGGCTTCACCCTGGCAAGCATTGGCAATGCTGCAAGGGGTAAAGTGCGAGGCAACCACCGACCCGGCGGGGTAGAAGTTGTCCACAATACGCTGGCGGTCGACACCCATAGCCAGAGCTTGACGCACACGAATGTCATCCATAGGCGCAAAGTTGTTGTTCAAGGCCAGGTAGAGAATATTGGGGTTTGGTACCGGCAGGAATTGCAGGTTGGGATTGTCCCGCACCGCATCGTAGTCATCCGGGCTAAGCTTGGTGATATGGTCTACCGTGCCGGATTGCAGTTCTAACAAGCGCGCCGCGCCTTCGGAGGCCCAGCGGAAGACCAGGGTTTCGGCCACGGCCGGTTCGCCCCAGTAACCATCAAAGCGTTTAAAGGTGATGCTGTCGCCACGGTCCCATCTCTATATCATATAGGGGCCGGTGCCAATGGGATGTTCGAGCAACTCGCCTGAACCGCCTGTTTCTTCAATCCACTCGCGAGGTTGAACAAAGAAGGGTACAAAAGCTGCCTTGGCTACAAAGGCCGGGTCGGGTTTACACATAGTAAACTCAACGGTTAAATCGTCAAGGGCCGCAATTTGACCAATCTTGCCGCCGTATTCGCAGCTACCGGCGCTTTGGACCAGCATGCCGTCAACTTCGTTTAAACCGGCCGGGGCCAGTTCAGCCATCATTGCTTCTTCGCCGCCACCTTCGGCCATTTCACCAATGAATTCGCCGGCTTGATACAGAGGCACATATTCGCCGCCCTGAATTTGGTTGACCGCAATCTTGGGATCGGCGCAGTCGCCGTTCTCGTTGCAGTTCAGGTTGCCGGTGATGCCTTCAAGGTTGCTGGTGGCATATATTGCATCGCGCAATGCTTGCCGGCCAATAATCGTGTTGCCGTCGCCGTCTGTCTTGGCTACGGCCTCAATGGCGTTAAAGATCATATTGGCCGCATCGTAAGCGTGGGCGTGGAACGCGCTCAGGGGAGCTTCGCCGTACTTCTCCTGGTGTGTCGCCAAAAAGGCTTCAAACAAAGGATTGTCAAAGCCCAGGTCCGGCCCGGAGATGTACAT
>JAJRVO010000317.1 GCA_024277275.1 Chloroflexota bacterium | reverse complement strand
TTAAATACTTGTCGCCCAATACGACCAAACCCATTAATACCGATTTTTGTAGTCATTTAAATTTTCCTCCAAAATTTATTTAATTAATGTTTTTTAAAATAGAGTCTTTGTTTTTTATGCAATCTGGAAGTAAGGAGTAAGAAGTAGGAAGTAAGAAGTAGGAAGTAGGAAGTAGGAAGTAGGAAGTAGGAAGTAAGGTTTTTTCCATACTTCCTACTCCATACTGCTTACTCCCGTATCCTTTTTAACTTCGGTTGAGCGGGTTAGGTTGATAAAGATTCCAATTCATTTACTTGATTTTCTTATATTCCTCCATTAATTGGTTAGCCAGTTTAACCGCATCATGACGCCACGGATGCTGCTCATCAATAACATCAGCGCCAATAACTTGATAGCTACAATCATTGGAAAAGGCAGGCAAAACGGGTTGAAGATGGCTCATGGCGTTGGGGATGGGGTGTTTTATGTTATTATTAGTCAAAACAAAATCAAAAAGGCCTTCTTTTTTTTGGCGGTTGGCAGAGAAAGCGGTTTTGTTGGGAGAGTGTGAAACAGCGTCGTCAAAAGCATGGTCGTCAATAATAGTTGTGTGAGCTTCTATAGCCTGCACATGGTCGTCAAGCGTGTATCCATCAGTTGCGCCGGGTTGAGTAGCCACATTACAGATATAAAACTTGGGTGCATCGCCGGCACGAATGGCCGTAACTATTTCGCCGACCAGCAAATTGGGTATAACACTGGTATATAAACTACCCGGTCCGGCAACAATTAAATCTGCATTGAGAATAGCTTGCAGAACTGGTGGAAAGGCGCGTGGCGTGTCGGGTTCAAAATAAACCCTTTCGATGGGCAACCTGGCTTCTGGAATGGCGCTTTCTCCCTCTACTTTGCGGGTTTGCGCTCCTTCATCCACTTCTGCAAAGAGCGTGACATTTTCCAGGGTACTGGGCAGAATGGCGCCCCGAATGTTCAACACCTGGCCGCTCTCGTACAACGCTTCTTCAAATGAGCCGGTTATCTCGGTCATAGCAGTGATAAATAAATTGCCAAAACTATGTCCTTCTAACCCTCCGCTCCTAAAGCGATACTGAAACAGTTGCGTGGTTAACGACTCATCATCTGCCAGGGCCGCAATACAGTTACGAAAATCGCCGGGGGGCAGCACGCCCAACTCGCGGCGCAGCTTACCGGACGACCCGCCATCATCGGCCACGGTCACAATTGCCGTAATATTTTCGGTATGGCCCTTAAGGCCGCGCAGCAAAACACTCAAGCCCGTGCCGCCGCCTATCACCACTACTTTAGGCCCGCCTCGTCGTCGCCGGCGGTGGAGATAGACTTGCTCGGCTACGTAACCAACCGTAGCCTGATTTGGCAAAAAAGCTTCAAGCAGCGTTTTATTCAGTTGGAAAAAGCTGTACCCGGTTAAACCGGCCCCCAAAACCGCAAAAATTGTACCCCGCACCCAGCGCGGCCAACTTTGCAAAAGTAATAATTGAAACAAAGGCGGATAAGTGATTTCGGCGTACAGTTCGCGTAAAAAAAGGCCAATACCCAGGCCCAGAATAACCAGCCCAATTAATAGCGGCGCTAACCACCGCTTTAGGCCAAGTCCCGGATAGAGCAAGCGGGCGGCTGATTTCAGGCTGGCGAGCATAAAGTTACTTACCTTAACTATTATTTTTAGCTGCCGCATTATAAGCGATGTCAGCAAGAGAGTCAAAGGTTTTGGAGGGTGGAGGGTGGAGGTTTGAGATTAGAGGTTGGAGATTTTTGTTGTTCCCAAACTGGAGTTTGGGAACGAGCCAATCTTCAATCTTCTTACAACGCCTCTTTCAAATCCCAATCAAAAGCATCTCCGTACTCTTGTTGGCCGGGGATGAAAAACTCTGCGAACATATCGCGCTCTGTTTTGAGCGTTTTTACAAATTTTTCGACCAGTTTTCGTCGCTCAGCTTGCCACTTTTTAACCAGTAAGCCGTAACGGTACATGTCGACATATTGCCCGGCGGAAGCGTCCCAACTGGCATTGATAGTCATCGCGGCGCGAATTAACTCGGCGTGGCGGGTGGGATTGTGGCGGTAGGTATCAACGGCGGCTTTGATTTGTCCAAAAAAGGCGTTGGCCTCTCCGGCCCGGTCGCTAACGTCAAGCCACTCATAAAGATAGGCACAGCGCGCCACTTTGGGCAGCCCGCCGGTGGCCCGGCCAATAACAATGTTGCCCACCAGCGAGGCTTCGTAATCGACCAGGCCGCACGGCTCAAAACGGGAAGGAATCAGCGAGAAGTCGCCTCCGGCCAAAATGAGTTTGGATAGCGGCAGGTTAAAACTATTGTTAAAGTAAACCCGGCCCGGATACAGCGCAGCCAACCGGAAAAAGTTATCTTCGCTGGCTTTGCCGCCGGCATCGCCATCCGAGGCAGAGGCCAGAATAATGAATTTAGTCCCGCTGTCATAAACCAAGGTTCGTTCAATAATGTCAGCTACCAAACCCAGGTTTTTCTGGTCGACCAGCCGCCCTACGGCTGTTATCAAAATCGGGTCCCAAACGGGTTCCGAACCAAAGGTTTCAAGGTGGAGGAGTCGCTTTAACTCAGCTTTAACGTGCAAGCTATCGGCATCGAACGTGTGGTCGCGGGCCAGCATTTGGGTTTGGGTGGTTGGGTTGTTGAAGATGGGGTTATGGGACCCCAGTTTTCCCTGCATTGTTTGCAACACGTCCGCCTTGAGCGCCGGTAAGTTCTCGGCCCGGTTTTGGTCGCTCATGCCGTTGGTGATGCCGGCGATGGGCAGTTTTTCAAACAGGTCCAGGTGGCGGTTAGGCACAAAAACCTCGCCGGGGGGACTGCCTTTTTGGGCGTAGGCTTTGGCCCACACCAAATCGTGGTTCTCTTTTAACTCTGCGGCATAACCCCACGTTCCGGCAATGTCGCCGCTAACGGTGGTCACTTTGCCGCCGGTTTCGTGAGTTTTTAGTATACAGGCCTTCATCAGATTGAGGTTGTCAAAGAAGTCGAAATATTTGTGAAACAGCTTTTTGCCGGGCAGATTGATGCGCTCAAGCGAGTTGTAACCCCCATCGATGAGGGGGACGACGCCCTGATACGTGGCGTTGTGAATGGTGAAATGAACCGGCACGTCTTGCAGGTAGTCGTCTCCCAGGTAAAAGGGGATCAGGCCGACGTGGTAATCATGCAGGTGAATGGTGTCGAAGTCGCCCTGCTTAATATATCCGGCCATAGCCTGGCTCACGGCGGCGTAAAGGGTCAAGCCCAGTTGCGGGTCGGCAGGGTAGATGGCGTTGGCGTTGGTCCAGTGTAGCTGCCAGTCGTCCCAAAAGTAGATTACTTTTTGACCGTCGGGAAAGGTGTGCCGGTAAACTTCAAAATCAAAGGTGTGCCCGGCCATAGTGACCGGCAGCCGCAGGTCCAGCTTGGTTAGTTGGCTTTTATCATAATGGGCAAAGCAGGGGCAGAGAGTCTCGATTTCCAGGTCGATGTTTTGTTTGGCCGCGGCCTTAACCAGTTCCGGCGGCAATTCCTCGACAATCACCCCCAACCCGCCGATTTTGACTCCCAGGCCGCTACCGGCCCGGCCAATTTCCCAGGCGGGCATGGCGACTCGCATTTTTTTCTTTTTTGGCATTTGAGTTTGTCCTTTGTCCGTTGTCATTTGCGCTTTGCCGCTGTCCTTTTAGTTTTGCCGACCAACGACGAATGACGAGTGACCAGTGACCAATGACAAAAAACGATTGTACCACGAATGTCAGAGGGGGCAAGTCATCTTGCGGGCGAGGCCGATTGACGCTCTTACCTATTTTCTTGGGAAAGCAAAAGTGAGGTATCATAATCCCTCGGAATGATATGAGGAGGGAAAATGATGCAACTGATAGAGCAAATAGCGTATGGCAATGTGATTCTGGGTTTGTGTGTGCTAATGTTG
>JAJRVO010000316.1 GCA_024277275.1 Chloroflexota bacterium | reverse complement strand
TGGGCCACACAGCGCGCCCCGCGAGCTAGAAACAGATGGGCCGCGCCCGCGCCGCGATTGCCGTCTACGGTGTAGCGCCCTAAATTGACCCAATCTGACGCTTCATAACCGGTCTCTTCCAGCAATTCGCGTTGGGCCGCCGCCAGCGGTTCCTCGCCGGGTTCAAGATATCCGCCCACGGGGGCCAGAGTAATGCCGTCTACGGCATATTTTGTCTGACGAAAGCAGAGAAACTCGCTCTCTTCTGTCACCGCGACTATATTAACGTAGTCAGGCGTAATAATCCAGGGCCATTATGGAATGATTTGACCGTCGGGCAGTTGGATGGTATGGGTTTCAACAGTTAAAAAGTTGCTGTGATTCAGTATGGTTTGTTTTGAAAGGGTTTTCCAGGGTTCCATAATTCAGGCTATTCCAAAGGGTTTTTAAAAGCCCGACACATCAAAGCTCGTGTCGGGCTTTTGTAATTGGTGTGAGACGAACTGTTTTTACGTTATAGAAATCACTTTTATTGTCGATGTTCGATGAATCGGTTTTTCTGGCTTTTCTGTTGTAACCAGTTCAGTCGCATTTACAGCAATGGCGGCTGCCACATGCAGCGCGTCCATCGCCGCCAGACCTATCCGGCAGGCTTCTTCTTGCGCTTCTTGAATCAATTGCTCGGAAATATCAGCCCATTGATGCACTGACTTAAAGAATATTTCGTAAAATTTGACCTCGGCTGTGTTCTTATGATAAACAGCTTTTGGCAGGACTTCTAATTTCACAAATTTACTCGATGCAAACTCTCGCTCTGGATCGTCCAGGATAGTCAAAGCTTTGGTTGCAAGTTCTCCCTCGCCTCGATCTGCTGCAATCAGTACCCCTGCATCAACAAAAGTTAATTTCATTGCTGTCCGCCTCGACGGGCAGTAATTTCGCGTTCAAGCTCTTCGCGGTTAAAAGTTGGCATTCCAGATGCTAAAATCTCGGCTCTTGCTTCCCAGAGTTGACGGCCTAACTCAGTTTTTGGCTGAAGATGACCTTCTAGTATAGTAACTATTTCTTTCCAAACCTCCCAATCGAGTACGGCTTTCTTATTTCCCTTATCATCTGTGACTAATTCAGCCGATTTTACCAATTCAGTGATACCCATGTTTCTCCTTCCAATAAACAGCTTTAATCAGGTCGTTTACAATATAGCACAATCTGGTCTTGAGTTTATGTTCCCACATATTTTGCATATAGTCCCCGAGCCACACTCTCGTCTTGCGTGCCTTTGATGATGGCCCGGGCGTCAGCAAAGAGAGTGATTTCGTAGTTGTCAACTGTAAAGCGCAGCAGGTAATCGTTGCAGGCGGTGACATCGCTAATTTCGCTTAGCCGGTCGCCCAACTGGGCCAGAGACAGTTTGCCCGCCCCCGGCTGGCGAATTTGCACCGCGTCGCGCCCACACAAGCTTACCGTCTGCCCTCCCTTTTCCTGGTTGAGAAATTCAAAGTTGCGTTGCCGGCAGGCCGGGCAATCGGGTTGGGGGCCGCTATTGGCAAATTGCTCAAAGCTGTTGTACCACACGTCAAAATGAATGATGCCCCGGTTCAGATCGCCCTGGCCCACAATTAGCTTGATGGCTTCAGCGGCGCTGATACCGGCCATTGCGCCTACCAGCGGCCCGACCACACCGGCTGTATCGCAGGTGGCGGTTGTGCCTGGCGGGGGAATGTCGCGCATCAGGCAGCGCAAACAGGCGGTTTGGCCGGGGATAATGGTTTGACTCATGCCGTAGGTGGACACAGCCCCGGTATAAATCCAGGGGATGTTGTGTTTTAGGCAGGCATCGTTGAGGATGTACCGGGTTTCAAAGTTGTCAGAGCCGTCCATGACCAGCGTGGCCCCCTCAATCAAATCTTCGATGTTTTCAGCGTTGACATCGGACACAACTCCCCGAACCTCGATGTCGGAATTGATGGCCCGTAGTTTACGCTCTGCGGCGATGGCTTTGGGCAGGTTGTCGGCCAAATCCTGCTCGTCAAAAAGCAACTGCCGCTGCAAGTTGTTTAGCTCGATGAAGTCCCGGTCGACGATGGTTAAGCGTCCTACCCCGGTCCGGGCCAGGTGATTGGCAATAACCGTGCCGGTAGCGCCGCAACCAATAATAACCACACGGGCGGCCAGTAACTTTTGCTGTCCTTCTTCGCCGATGCCAGGGAAGATGGTTTGACGGAGGTAGCGCGAAAGGTCAGGCTTCATAGCGCACTTTCATCCACAATTTCCAGAGCGACCCGCTCAAAACGCCGCAATCCTTCATCGACCAGTTGCCAGATGTTGGTATTGAGCGGCACCCCCTCATGCACGGAAGCGATGAGGTAATAAACATCTTCCCAGGCATTTTCCATATCGGTGTGGGAGGGGATGGGAGGCCAATTGGGGTGGGAGTGGTAGATGCCGATGATGTCCAGCCAGGCGTCGTCGGCAGCAAATTGGGTTTGGGCAAACTCCTCGGCGCTGATGTCAAAGCGGTCGGTGCGGTCCCGGTTTTGGTTAGTAGCCGGTTTGACCTGGCGCACCAGCCCGCCATTGTCAAAGCTGCCTAATAGAAAGCCACAGCACTCGTGAGGATAGGTTTCTTTGGCGTGAGCATAGATTTGTTTGAGCTGTGCGTCGGTTATTTTCATATTTTAATACCCCGATTACCGTCGTGTCGTGCGTCGCTTGCGAGTTTTGGAGATGTTGCGGGTGGGGAGACCCCGGTAACTGGGGGCCATAATCTCAAAGGGGGTGCAGCGGCCCACATCCAAAATAAGCGACTTGAGGCGGGGTTTTAAATCGACATCTTTGGCCATGGTAACAATGGTGGGCAACCGGGCGTTGTAGCGATGGTTGAAAAGCTGGTACAACTTTTCTTCGGCCCACGGCGTCGCGCTTTCTGTACCAAGGTCATCCAAGACCAACAATGGTGATTTGCGAACCTCGTCAAAGCGTTTGTCGTAGGGGGTTGGGCTGTTGGGGTTAAAGGTTGCCCGCAGGTGATCGAGCAAATCCGGTACAACCACAAACAAGGCCGGTTCGCCGGATCGGACTCGTTCATTGGCAATAGAGGCGGCCAGATGGGTTTTGCCGCAGCCGTACGCACCGGAGAAGGCGATCCAATCTTGCGGGTTGGCGGCAAAGTTTCGGGCAAAGTTAAAGGCGCGTTTTAGATTTTCGGCCTTTTCCCGGTCCAATTCGTGCTCGCGCATATCAAAGCTGTCAAAGCTTTGGTCGGCATGCAGCGAGAGGCTGGACAATTCCGAGATGCCCTGCGTTACTCCGCTCTGCCGAAAATCAGGGGCCAAAATGGTCATAATCCGCGACATATCGGGGTCAATCAGGCGAGAGCGGATACGGATATCAATTTCTTCCAGTTCATGATTGGAGGTGACAACCGTGGGCAGTTGGGCATTGTAACGATAGTTAAATATCTGGAAGAGTTTTTCCTGCGCCCAGGGGGTAGAGCTGTGCGCCCCCAGATCATCCAGAATTAACAGAGGGGCGGCGCGTATCTCCTCAAATCGCTGGTCATAGGCAACGGCGCTGTAGGGGCTATAGGTGCTGCGCAGATGATCAAGCAAGTCCGGCGTCACCACAAAAAGGGCGGTTTGTCCCCGGGCAATAACGCAGTTGGCAATGGCGGCGGCCAAATGAGTTTTGCCGCAACCGTACCCTCCCAGCAGGATCAGCCAGCCTTCCGGTTCTTTGGCAAATTCATCGGCAATCTCAAAAGCCATACGCAGATTGCGTCGTCGTGCCTCGGTCAGGCCAATCCCGTCCGGTACAAAGGCGTCAAAAGTAAAGCGAGCCATCGTCCCCATATTGCTGATGGCGCGTAATTTGTCCAGACGTTTTTCGTCCTGCTCTTGTACCCGACATTTGCATTTGATCAATTTACCAAAGTCGGGATGGCTAACCGGCACATCCTGGCGCAGGTAGCCGGTTCCGCCGCAAATGGGGCACAGCCATTCTTGCTCCTCTTTCGGCAATGATTCGCTATCATTGCCGGGGGAGTTATTATTACCCGATGGTTCAGGCAAGTCGGGATATTGTTGTTTGAGGGCGTCGTCTAATGGTTTCATTAATGCTGAATCAGTTCTTTAAATTCTTCGTCGGTGTACCAGGCTTTGCCGGGACTTTCCTGTTTTTTGTCGCCGGTATCGTCTCGACCCACCGTAGCCATTCTGTCTAACACGGCCCGGATGTAGCTCCACTTGCGCACGTTGTTTTCCACGGCTATTTTAAAGGCGTCTTCAATCCACTCTTGCGGATAGGTCACCTCGGCGTCTTTTAACTCGTCGGCCAGAATCGGCGAAATCAAACCGATGTTGTCTTCATACAGTTCAAAGATGTTGGGGCGTTTGGCCGGCGGCGCAATTTCAAGACCGCTCACGGCCACTACGCCCACTTCGCCCTCTTCTATTTTGGCCTGGGCCTGGCGCCCGCGTTCGCTGTTGAGAAAATACAGGTCATGCAAACCATCTTCGTTTTCAACCTGGACCGACAGCAGAACGCCTCTTTCCACGGCCCGGTTAAGTCCCTGAGCCAGGGCGTGTTCAACATCTTCGTCAATCAGGGCCAGGCTTTGGACCAACGTTTCATCCGTGAGCAATTCGTTTTTAGAGATAGCCTGTTTAGTTTGGCGGTAGTGTACCCACAAAAAATGGAGGGTGACTTTTAGCTCGACCAGGCTGTCAATTTGAGGCAGGAGTCGGGCAAAGAACAAGTCTGGCACGGATGTAAATCTCAATTCGCCCGCCGGAAATCCTTTAAATTTGTCCATAATTTATCAATTATCAATTATCAATTATCAATTATCAATGAGCAATGAGCAATGAACAACTTTTGATGGTTTTGATAATTGTTCATTGTTCATTGTTCATTGATTTAAAGCCTGCGTTCTAACCTCCAGGTCGACAAATTGGGCCAGATGTTTTTTGAAGTAAACAGAGAATATCCCGGTTGGGCCGGAGCGATGCTTGCTGACAATAATCTCGGCAATGTTGGGAAATTCGGTGTCGGGATTATATATTTCGTCCCGGTAGATAAAGATAACCACGTCCGAGTCCTGCTCAATGCTGCCGGATTCTCTCAAGTCCGAGAGCATTGGACGCTTATCGTGCCGAGACTCAACCTGGCGCGATAATTGGCTTAGAGCTAAAACCGGAATGTTTAACTCCCGGGCCAGAGCTTTAATTGAACGGGAGATGAAGCTGATCTCTTGCTGCCGGTTTTCGGAGCGAGCGCCGCCGCGCATCAGTTGCAGGTAATCCACTATCAACAAATCCAGCCCATGTTCGGCGTGCAGGCGGCGCGCCTTAGCCCGAAGTTCCAGAGCGGAAATCGCCGGGGTGTCGTCAATGAAAACGGAGGTTTCTGACAGGAGGCGGATGGCCTGGTAAAAGGTGGTCCACTCATCGGCTTTAATGTTGCCCAGCCGCAGCCGTTGGCTGTCAATGCCCGTTTCGGCGGAGACAAGACGTTGCACTAGTTGCTCGTCGCTCATTTCCAGGCTAAACAGGGCCACCCGCTTTTGCCAGCGTCGCGACGCTTGTAGGGCCAGGCTCAATGCAAAACTGGTTTTGCCCATACCGGGCCGGCCGGCCAGCACCACCATATCAGAGCGTTGCAGGCCGCCCAACAGCTTGTCTAAATCGGCCAGGCCGGTGGGGATGCCGATAACCTCGCCCTGGTGCTGGTGCAGGTATTCAATCCGGTCGTAAAAGTCGTCAAGCACGCTACGGATGGGGCGCAGGTCGCGGTCTACCCGCTGCTCTGACACGCCAAAGATAATCTCTTCAGCCCGATCCACCACTTCGGCCACGTCTTCGGTATCCTGGTAGGCCAGTTGGGCAATTTTGCCGGCGGCGTTAATTAAACGACGCAGCACAGCCGTACGCTCTACAATGCGGGCGTAATATTCAACGTGAATGGATGTGGGGGTGACGTTAACCAGGCTGGTTAAATAGGCCGCGCCTCCTATTTCTTCCAGTTGGCCGCGCCGTTCAAGGTCATCAGACAGCGTGACCAAATCGGCGGGCTGACGGTGTTCGTGCAGGTCAAGAATGGCTTGATACACCCAGTTGTGGCGCTCGACGTAAAAATCGGGAGGCTGTAAAAAAGTGGAGATACGGATAATAGCATCCGGGTCAATCAACAGAGAGCCTAAAATGGCTTCTTCCGCTTCTACATTGTGCGGCTGTAATTTATCTGGGACTGCGCTGGGTGTGGCCATTTGTTAATCGCTTTTGGATAATAAATCGTAACTATCCAGCTACTCCATTCAAAGTTGCTGAAATGGCGGTATGTAGTAAGCCGTTTCACTTAAGTAATTGGTTATTGGGTCTAATTACTATTTACTAATTACCAATTACCCGTAAAAAGCAACGATTGCGTTTCAATCTGAATAGTTACAGAAAATCTACCAGAACAATAGTTCTGCTATTAAATAATAGCACGAGCGCGGGGTTCCGTCAAAAATATTTTAAGCGATCAAACATTTTTTGACGATCCTTCCGCGCGCGTGGTTAAGGTCAAATCTTAAATTTTTAGATTAATGCATACAATCAAAAGGGTTTGCCGTGGAACAAAAAGAGGCAAATACAATCGGCAAGGAGCGATAGATTTATATCATACCTGGCATAAACCTATCTTTCTTCAAAATGGGGTTTAGTTATTCCCCAAGTCGTCTAAATCAAGTTCGTCGATAAAGTCACGGAAAGCGGCCAACTTTTCTTGTTCTTCAGCCGAGACCGGTTCGGACACAGCCGCCCCATCTTCTTCTAAACTGACTTCTGGCACAATTGAAGCTGCCTCCATTACTGCATCAGCCACAAATAAGGGAGCTTTAACCCGTACCGCCAGAGCAATGGCATCGCTGGGGCGAGAGTCTATTTCTATGCTCTTGCCGTTAACATCCATGACAATTTGAGCAAAAAAGGTCTCGTTTTTTAGCTCAGTGACAGTAATGTGAGAGATGGTAGCCCCCATTTTATCAATAACGCCTTTTAATAAATCATGCGTTAGCGGGCGAGCTACTTGAACCCCCTGCAATTGAAGCGTGATAGCGTCGGCTTCAAAAGGACCTATCCAGATTGGTAGATACCGGTTTGAGTCTATTTCTCTAAGGACTACAACCCGGTGTTGCGACATTAAGCTGACCCTGATGCTATCTATATTGACTTCAATCATCCCTGTAACCTCCTATTGTTTAGAGCTAGTACACGGCGGCGTAAATCCTTCGGTAGTTTATGGAGTGAAAAAGTGCACTTTTTCACTCCATAAACTAAGCAACGCGCTGCTTGTAACTACCGAAAGACTTCCGCCAAGCTGTACTAGGGCTTAAGTTCTATCCTTGTTATTAAGGAATGACGTTTGGATTATACCACATCAGATACCCGCATACAAGTGGTTATTCGTTTGTCAGCGGAGTAGCTGTTATAATCTAAGAGAAGATGAATGGTTACGAGTAAATTTAGCTATGCTACCAAGAATTATAATTTTAGCCAATCTCTTTTTGTTTATATTAACTGCCTGTTCTGCATCCCAACCCCTGAGTCCTCGACTGGCTCAACAAATGTTGCTCGATGCCTGGCAAGCGGACCAGCACGTTGTTTGGGAGCTTGAGTGGCCCGCTGCGCCAATTGGCGGGCCTTTAACTGTAGAAACCTGGCGAGCCGGTAATCGCTACCGCTTTGAAATTTTAGAAGCAGCAACGCCCGCCTTGATTGGCGAGACCCTGGTCTTTGATGGAGAGCGAGCCTGGCAGTACAATCGCTTTGATCCCCCTCCCGTTTTCAGCCCCGCCCCGCCTTCACTCTCCCC
>JAJRVO010000315.1 GCA_024277275.1 Chloroflexota bacterium | reverse complement strand
TAATTTTATGGGGGTGGATGTCGCCCGGTGGCGGCCCTGGTCTTCAAAATCAGTGGGCGGTTGCGAGCAGCAGGCGTCGGTGGGTTCGACTCCCATCCATTCCCGTCAATCAAATGATGAGTGATGAATGATGAGCGATGAATATACTTTAAGGACTATTCATCATTCATCACTCATCATTCATCATTTTTTATATGTGAATGGCCTCGCCCAAAGCGGCATGAGCGGCTTCCATAATGACCTCGCTCAGAGTGGGGTGGGGATGGACTGTGTTGGCTAACTCTTCAAGGGTGGTTTCCAGGCCAAGCATGCCGGTTGGCCCGGCTACCATCTCGGTGACGCCTACCCCAATCATGTGGACCCCCAAGACCTCGTTGTATTCCGCTTCAGCTACAATTTTTACAAAGCCGGTATTTTCATGCATTCCCAACGCTTTGCCGTTGGCCTGGAAGGGGAATTGACCGGTTTTGACCTCGTAACCCTGCTCGCGTGCCTGGGCCTCGGTTAGGCCAACGGAAGCGACTTCGGGGTGGGTGTAGGTGCAGCGAGGCATGTTGGGGTATTTAAGGGGGCGAGTTTCTTTCCCGGCGATGGTCTCGGCGGCGATAATGCCCTGAGCGCTGGCTACGTGAGCCAGGGGGAATTTGCCGGTGACATCGCCAATAGCGTAGATGCCGGGGATGTTGGTTTCCATCTTGTCGCCAACTTTTATAAAGCCGCGCTCATCAGTGTCAACCCCCGCCGTTTCCAGGCCCAGGTTCTGGCTATTGGGCGCAACCCCAATGGAAACAAGCGCCATATCGGCTTTCAGTTCCTCAGTTCCGTCTCCTGTGCCGATGGTAACGGTTACGCTGTCGCCGTGGTCGTCAACCCGCTCAACTCTGGCGCCGGTTTTAACGTTGATACCGGCTCGACCAAATTGCTTCGCTATCTCCCGGCCAATGTTTTCATCTTCCAAAGGCAGGGCCTGGGGCAGCATTTCAACAACGGTTACCTCGGCTCCGTAGCTGTGAAACACATAGGCAAACTCCATGCCAATGGCTCCGGCCCCAATCACCACAATAGATTTTGGGGCTTCTGTTAACTCTAACGCCTGGTGGGCGGTGAGCAAGGTTTTGCCGTTAATCTCGATGCCGGGAAAGACTCTGGCGCGCGCTCCGGTGGCAATGATGATATTTTTGGCGATGTGGACCTCGCCATTTACGTCCACTTCGGTGGCGCTTTTCAGCTTGCCGGCGCCCTCGATAACATCAATTTTGTTCTTTTTCATCAAAAAGCCGACGCCTTTGACCAGCCGTTTGCTCACTTGCCGGCTGCGTTTGTGAGCTACGCTGTAATCCAGTTGCAGGTTATCGAAGCTGAAGCCAAAAGTTTTACCGCTTTTCAACAGGTTGATAATTTCGGCGTTGCGGATGAGGGATTTGGTGGGGATACAGCCCCAGTTTAGGCAGATGCCGCCCATATGCTCTTTCTCAACTACAGCCGTCTTTTGACCAAGTTGGCTGGCTTTGATGGCGGCCACATATCCGCCCGGCCCACCGCCGATGACAATTGTATCGTAATTAGACATAATATAGACCTTTCTGAGGCTACTATTTGAGTCAACGTAACTACCTAGCTATGCCAACTTAGATGTTGAGTATAACGGTAATTAGTAATTGGTAATTGGTAATTTGGCCCAATCACTATTTACTAATTACCAATTACCCGTACTAAAGCGCCGTATTTGGCTTAAGGTAGGTAGTTACGAGTCAACTGAAGATTTCTGGTTGCGGAGTATACCATATTCTTGACTTATTCAGAAAAATGAAAAGATACCAAATCAAAAGAATTATATTAATCCTATCTTAAAAAATGGGGGCTGCTTTCTGTAGGTCGCTACAAGTTGATTAAAAACCAATCAAGAATTGTGTCTGGCAGTGATTTTGTGTAAAATACCAACAATGCGTTTTTTGTGAGATTTTGTTGAAAGACTAAAATTTATTTAGGTGACGATAAAGAATGATACAAAGTCAACAACCGGCCTACATTACCATTGTAGAAGGCCCCCCGCCCGATTTTCACGATGTATCAAACGAGTGGTCAATTGGCGTTTTGGAGGGACTTGAAAGTAGCGATATTGCCATGTGCGAGATGAGGGCTTTTGATGGCCCCAAACTGGTAAAACGTTGCCAGGAAGCATGGCATGCAAGTCGCCCGGCCCGGCTAGATTTCCCTACCGGCGACGGCATACGCGGAGAACTTGATATTTTAGCTATTCGTTGGGAAGAGATTGAGGAAGGTCACAAAGTATATTTGTGGCTCAAGATATAAATTGAATATATGGCAAGCTTTTTGTAGAAGTAGCAAGTGCGCGTAATCAGTTAACAACCTGTCTTAATTAGCAGAAAATATCATCGCCTACCTTGACTTACAGGTAGGCGATTTTTATTTGAAGGTTGCCATTCAGAACGAACAATCAAGACGTAAAAGTTCAGTAAACCCGCTCAAATCAAGGCTATGCCCCAGTAATTGGTAACTGGTAATGAGTAATTACCAGTTACCAATTACCAATTACCTACCTCCAATACCCATTTTGGCGGGTTCGCTGAATATTTACATCAAGACTGGCCGTTTTTTGTGTTATTGGACAAGATAAGGGTAACTTTTGTGCCCTGTCCGGTGGTATCTCTGGCTATAGCCAATTTTCCACCAATGGCTTTGGCCCGCATATGCAGATTTGTCAGACCTGCCCCCCCTTTGTCGACAAGGCGAGACTCGACCTCGGCCAGATCAAAACCTTTGCCGTCGTCGGCGATTGTCACATAAATGTTATCTTCTCTGGCCGATAAAGTTAGCCGGATATTTTGCGCCTGGGCATGTTTGCGAATGTTGAGCAGGGTTTCCTGGATAATTCGCACCAGGGCCAACACCTGCGGCGAAGAAAGGTCCGGCGCTTGCTCTGACCAATCAAATTTATAGCTAACCGGCGGGCCGCCTCGCTGGGTGTGGATATCAATCACATATTGGACATAGTCATCCAAACCGGCGTCTGCTTCAACCATAGGCGGGCGCATATCGCTAATTATCTCACGCACTTGTTTAGAGGCTAATAAGATACGCTCTTCTAACTGAGCCAACTCGCCGGTTAGCATGTCCAGCCGGTTAGCATCCAGTAATTTGCGGCAAATACCGGCTTGCAGGCCAAGTTGCAACGTGGTTTGAGCCACACCATCGTGCAACTCTTTGGCCACATAGCGACGCTCCACTTCTAACGCTTTAAGCAGATCATCAAATTGATCAGTCATACAGTTTCTCCCTCACTCGTTTTGTCTGGTTCAGAATTAATTGGATGGGTTTATGGACAGGGCCTCATCGGTTATTTGCAGGGTAATGGTATACCCGCCCTCTTGTTCGGCTGAATAGGGTCGGGCTATGATGCGATACCGGCCATCTTCTGGAATAACAAAGTTAGCGATGGCCGCATTTGTGCCGCTAAAATCGTCATTGAGAGTCAAAAGCTCGCCGGAGTCGTCATACAGGGCCAAATAGGTGTCGAGTACATCAGAGTCCATCTGCACAGTGATAAAAGCGCCCGTTTCCGCCTCAAATACCCAGGTGTGTTGCTCGCCTTTGCTCACGGCGCTGGTTTGGGACTGACCGGATTCCAACCGCCCGGTAAACTCAAGGCTTTCGGTCAAGGTCAACAGGATTTCATAAACGCCGCCTTCGTTTTTATCCGTCCGGGCCGATTTTACCGCCAGCCGGTATTTTCCGCTCTCGGTAATTGGGAAATCGAGCAGCGCCGCATTCAGGCCGCCGCCGCTGTCATTATCCTGGGTTAGCGGCGTATCGTCCGGCCCATACAATTCAATATAGGCGTCAAACTGGTCTGATTGAACTGTAACGGCGATAAAAGTGCCTGCCGCCGCCTCAAAAGTCCAGGCGTTTGTTTGGCCGGGCGACAACAGCGCCTGGGTTGGCGTTTGGGGAACAAGCGGGCCGCCCCCTGGCGCAACATCAACCAGTTTCAGGCTGATATCATAATCCCCGCCTTCGTCGTTGTACAGGCCCCGCGCAAGCACGGTATACGTGTCGTCGGCGGGCAAGGGAAAGAGTAGATTAACGGTAGAGACGGCGTCGTTTTGGCTATCAAAATTCTCGGTCAGAATTACGTCCTGAGAATTTCTCAGTTCAAAAAAAGCGTCAAAATCGGGCGAGGTCATATTCAGGGTGATGATTTGCCCGGTCTGGCCGGTAAAGCTCCAGCGGTGGCTGCGCCCCGGTTTCAAGGTTCCCCTTCTGGTTTCTCCCATAGCAATAGGGCCGCCCCCGGAAGATTGGGCGCTGCTGTTAACATTAAGCGTGACCAGGCCGGTATTGGCAACGGCTTTGGCCTGAAGGGTATAGGTTCCATCTACCGGAAGTGGAAACTCATAGATTTCCGGATTCAGGTTGCCGCCGCTGTCGTCGTCGCCGGCAAGCAGGTTGCCGTCCGGGCCGTATAGTGACAGGCGAGAGTCAACCTGCTCTTGGGCTTTGATGGCTGCGGTTAAATAAGCGCCTTGCCGGCCTTGATACCGCCACTTGAAGCCCTGTTTGGGCAGCATCACCGTGCGCGAATCGCCGTCGGCTACTATGCCCCCGCCGATGGTGGGATGGCCGCCGGTTAAGGCCAGGGCATAACCCCCGATTGCGCCATCAAAACCGTGAATCACAATAGTGTGGGGGCCGCTCTGCTTGAGTTGCAGGTCAAACAAGGCCGCATTAAGCGTGTTGCCACTGTCGTCATTAGCGGCTATAAATTCGCCGTTGGGCGCAAATACCTCCAGGTAGCTGTCGAACTGGCTATTGAGGATAATGTTAACCCGGTCTCCGGCTTTGGCGTTAAAAACCCATTCATTTGCCACCGATGGAGCAGTCAGTTGTCCTTCTTTGATGTCGTTATAGGCAATTACCGGCGCATCGAGTATAGGCGTTGCGGTCGGCTGGCTTTCGATGGGTTTGATTTGGGTGGGGGTTAGCTCCGGGGCTTGCAACGCAACCGTGGGCCGGGGGGTAGCGGTCGGCGCTGCGGATGAGACGGAACCAAGATTGCAGCCGGATAGCAGGCCAAGCATCAGGATTAACAAACTGACGTAAAAGACTTTCATAACGTAAACCCAACAAATGTTTTCATTTTAGCCAATTTTCGGTTTGTATCCCCAAAGGCGTAAAATGCTTTTGGTTGGCCGTTACTACTACCGCTTGTCGCCGGGTTGCATACGCGCCAATCAACAAGTCGGCATCGGCAATAGGCCGGCCTTGCTGTCGTAAGTTGGCCCACAGGTGAGCTGCTCGCTGCCAATCGGCGCGGGTAAAATCATCCCACACAAAATTAGCCGTGTAATCTTGAAAAAACCCTAATTTGCGCCCGGCATCGCGATGCAACAACCCCCGACTAACTTCATAGAACACTACAGGGCACATTAGGAATCGGGATTAAATAACTGTCTCATTTCAGAGCGCAGTAAATGGTAATTAGTAATTAGGGATTGGCTTAATAACCAATTACCATTTACCAATTACAACGTTGAGGGACAGAGCGCAGTAAATGGTAATTAGTAATTAGGGATTGGCTTAATAACCAATTACCATTTACCAATTACAACGTTGAGGGACAGTTATTTAATTCTCATTACTTAAGAACTCGTTTCCGGCAGTCAGTATATCATTAACCTGTTGGTGGACCCGTTGGTTACGACGCAGAATTGCGGCAAAAATATTGGTATCAAGTAGGTATTTCATTTTCCTCAAATTCAAATTCTCGAAAAGTAAGGCGGTTTTCCGCTAACTCGCGTTCAAACTCATCCCACCAGGCATCATCAGTATCATCAGGTTCGGCAGCCCAAGCCTGTAACATCTCAATAGCTCGTTGGTTACGAGTTTTGATATCCTGGGCGACTAAAGCATCTTCTAAGGTTTCCAAACGTTCTAACTCCTCAAAGCTAAGTAACACGGCTTTGGGTTTGCCCAGACTGGTAATGACCACGCGCTCTTGCCCGTAAGCGGCTTGGTTTAAATATTTTGAAAAATCTGCTTTTACTTGGCTAACGCTTGCTTTAATCATAAGCTTGCCTCCAAATGGTCTTTATGACCTTATATTATTTTAGCACACTTGGTTGAGTACCCCAAACCCCAGGGCTGTTCAGTTCTAAGGCGCGGCATAATTTTTAAACCGCCAAGAGCGCCAAGGACGCAAAGAATTTATAAAAATCTTGGCGATCTTGGCGTCCTTGGCGGTAAAATCATCGGCGATTGGTGAGAACTGAACAGCCCTGCCCCAAACCCGCACATCTGGAGAATGGAAAAAGGGCCAACCAAAAGGATGGCCCTTTATTTTAATCCTGCTAAGAAAACGCCGTAGGCCGGGGGGCGCGTCCTGTGTTTAACACAGGCGGTAGTATCCCCCCGTTTTCTCCCCCCCTTTGAACGATGCCGCGCATCGTGGATCGCTGATTATAGGGTTACGGCATTAAGCCACAACAATATTTACCAATCGACCCGGCACGTAAATAACCTTGACCGGGGTTTTGCCGTCCGTGTACTTTTGCACGCCTTC
>JAJRVO010000314.1 GCA_024277275.1 Chloroflexota bacterium | reverse complement strand
CCCCAGAGGCAGTCCTGTGACTCCTCAGTTATTTTTAATAGCCTACTCCATCCCTTCCAGGGCTAAGTGTATCACACTATTCGTTTTTTAAGGTACTATGACTATGACTCTAATATACAAGTTATTTAATTCTCATTACTAAGTTGGGGAACAATTATATAACCGGCAAATATCAATAGGAACAGGCTAGATAACAAACCTTGTCGCAAGCGGGCGTTGGCAAAGGTATGAAAACCAAGAACGGCCATACAAATCAGGGCTGTCAGAAATCCGCCGCGAGAGAGGGTGAGTAGGTTTTGGATTAGAAACCCTACCATCAAGACCACTGCCAGGCGACGGGGTACCGATCTGGTTTCATGCGTAGCCAAGAGCAAACAGAGCAACGCGCCCAGACCCAGCATTGAGGAAACCTGATTAGGGTGCAGTTACTCTCAACTCCTTTTTGTTATTTTACCAAAAAACCGCACGGTATTGGACAAAATCGGTGTCTGTCCAAGAAAAAACACCGATTTTTAGGTGAAATAAAACCACTTACCATGTTTATCGTCAAAAAACCATCCATTCTCAGGCACAATATGGGCAATGTGCCTGTTAGGAGTTGAGAGTATCTGCGCCCAATTGGGGTGGACATCGCATTGCGGCTGAATTGGAGCAGCGGGGGATTGCCAAGATCAGTGGACGAACGGTCTACAAAATCTTTGACCGCTTGGGGTTGTCGGTCAAGCCCTATGCCCTCAAAGGTAAATCGGCTGGCATTGCTTACCGCCGCTATGAAAAAAGTCGGCCCAACATCCAGTGGCATATGGACCTTAAACAAAGCAAATTGGCGGACGGGACAACCGTTTACATTTGTATCGTCATTGATGACCACTCCCGCTACGTCTTACTGGCTTTGGTCGGTTTGGAAAAGACCGCCTCTTTCACCGCCCAAGCCCTCAAAGAGGCGGTTGACAAAGCGGGCCAACCGCTGGAAATCATGACTGACAATGGTCGCGAGTTCAGTTCGCCTTGGGAAGAGAGCCTGACCGAATTTGGCCGACAACTCGATAAGTTTAACATTGCCCATCTGACCTCACCGCCCTATTATCCCCAGGCCAATGGCAAAGCTGAAGCCTTCATCAAGACCCTCAGCCATGAACTATTATCTCGCCACAGCTTTGCCACCGTGACCCAATTACAAATTGCGGTCGATGAGTTCTTAGTTTATTACAACAACTATCGCGCTCACAGCAGTTTAGGGTGGCAAGCACCCGTGACCCGCTTTGCTGGTCGGGCCGTTAGGGTTCAAAGTTTGGCCGCTATTCCCGGTTTGGAACCTATGGCGGCTGACCCTCGCTGGGGGACGGCTTATTGTGACCCCCCGGTTGAAATCACACCGACCACTGTCCGGAATCGGAATGCCTTAGTTCCGCTGATGGTTTAATCTGATTTTTATGTTAAGGTACTTTTAGTTTCTTATGTCAATATCAAAATGTGGGTATATTCAACACATAGTGTCAACAAACAACCCGCTCAGAGCGTTGCCGGTAGAGATACTATAGTGCCAAAAAGATGTTTGTCAACAACTTTTAGCCATTTGAAAGGTTAGCTTTGCTCAATCAATTTTAAAATTGCCATTGTGTTTAGCAAGGCTTTGGGAACAAACGAGTCCGGGTTAACGTACTCTTGCTCCTTACGCCCATCCTCGCTTTGTTCAGAGCAGTGTCCGTTGCCCCCGGATGGCCCCAGACCGTCAACGGTTGGAATCTGTTGCCAAAACCGGTTGCCGTCGCTTAAACCGCCTCGCTCTTCTCGTTCGACTACTACCCCCAACAACTCAGCCGCCTCTTGCCAGATGCGCAGCAGGCGGTCGGTGGCCGGGTTGGGCGACCACGGGGCTGTTTGCCTGGTAAGCTCAATGTTGACCTGGCAGGGATACCCCCCCTCAACGCTGCGGACGCTCGACTGCCCGTTTAGGGCTAACATAGCGGCGACTCCGCCCTCAAATACGTCGGTGGAGAAGGCCCGCATCTCAATTCTGGCCTCGGCGTGATGAGGAACGCGGTTGGTGACCGTGCCCCCGGAAACCACGCCCACGTTAAAGGTCAGGTCGCGCTCGTAGTCGGTTAGGGCGGCGATGCGCTGGATGGTATCGGCCATTTGGACAATGGCGTTTGCGCCGTGCGGGTGGGCGCTTCCGGCGTGGGCCGCCTTGCCGCTGACCGTAGCCTGGTAAATAGCCATACCTTTTCTGGCGGCAACTATTGAAAAGGTGTTACCAACCTGATGTCCGCCTTCAAAGACAAGCGCGGCCAGCGTCTCCTCTCCCAACCGCTCAAGACATAACTGACCAAAATCGTTTGCGCTCCGTTCTTCAGACGCATCCAGCAAAATAACCCACGTTATCTCATCATACACGTTTGGCGCAAATTCTTTTAGGGCGGTCAGGATCATATAAATTACCACCGTTCCGCCTTTGATGTCCACCGTGCCGGGGCCATAAATTCGGTCTCCCTCTTTTCGCCAGAAAAAGTTGTTGCGTATCTCCTCTTCCGGCGGAAAAACCGTGTCGAGATGAGAAATTAGCCCAATTTTGCGCCCGGACGTTCCCGGCCTGGTCATAACCAGGTGCTTGCCAAAATCAGGCGTAACCGATTGAATCATCTCGGCCTTAAAGCCCAACTTGTCAAAGGCGTTCGCCGTCAACTCGGCCAGAGCATTCACGCCGTCGGGATTTTCTGTAAAACTGTTTATCTCGACCATCTGCCGCAGCAGGTCGAGATAAGATTGCAGGTTG
>JAJRVO010000313.1 GCA_024277275.1 Chloroflexota bacterium | reverse complement strand
TAAGTAACTTTTTAAAGGCTTATGATCACATGAAAATGTGAGCCACAATCTCGCCCGATGCTGCCCAGAAGGAAAGGGCAATTATAAGGAAGATGCCGCCGTAATAGAGAGCCTCTCCTACCTCAAACTTTTTGATTTTACTCAATGGCAACCAGTCCAACACATACGGAAGTATGACCAGAGGAATGAAAATGAGGGTGGAATAAATCATTGCCGTAGCCCCAAAGACATTTTCAGCGCCAATCATAAAGTAGATGGGCCAGGGCGGCTTGGTGATTTCCATGCCGGTAATGGTCGGCCCGGCTTCCAAGCCTCTGACCAAAGGGGCTTCCATAAAGATACTCTGTACCACTAATACGGCGGTCAATACCGCCGTGTAAACAAGGGCCTTTTTCCAGCGTCGCTCCACGTGGACATATACCTTTCTCATCAGGATATGGACGACGCCTATCACCAAAATAGCGAATGTCGTTGCCCCTACGTGGATGGCGGTCAGCTTCATTATAGTAAATTCCCCGGATAAGAAACCTGACACGTAAGACCCCAGGGGGACCAGGTTGAAGGCAAACATCATATGCTCAAAACCTTCCAGGGCTTCCTGGTCGCCTCGCATAAAGCTGCCGCTAAGAAAGGCCAGGAAACCGGCTATAAACAAGAGACCGCCCGTGAGCCAGATGAATTTGCGGTTGCCCATATAGGTATTGGTAGAGATTGTCCGGGCGGCGTGTATCAGCATCAGGAGAATGAAAACCTCGCTAGACCAGTTGTGCATATTTCTCCAAAAGGCCAAAAACCCATTGCCGGCCATATCGTTCACGCTGCCCAAAACCCCGGTTGAGGTAGGCATGTAGAACAGGGTGATGATAATCCCCGAAGGTATCACCAGGACCAGCAGGATTAAGCCGGTGACGGTGCCTATGGTGTACCAGTCGATTGCTGTTGATAGTTTTTTGCTGAGCCCTTTTATCCTGGCAAAGGATAGGAATACCAGCACAAAGAGCGCGCCAAATATAATAAATCGGACCTCGTCCAAATCCGCTTTAGCGTAGGCTTCCTCTTTGGTCCTTTCCACAAACTCTGCGCTTTCATGCTCCTCTATCGGCTCTATTGTGTCTAAACCTATGTACCCAATGCCTGATTCCCCATGGTGCCCGCCTTCTGCTTCCGCATGAGCCGGTTCTGCCTCGTCTCCATGCCCGGCTTCTGCTTCCATCTGGGCTGCCGGTTCTGTCTCATGTCCATACTCGTCTTCTTCGGCCTCGTGTCCGGTTTCTGCTGCAAGGGCAGGTTCTACCATAGAATCATCATGCCCCTCATCTGTTGCCATCCCCATCTCCATCGCCTCGCCATCAGCGCTCGGCGGAGAAAAGAAGATATTCAGCAGCACAACCATAGCCACAGACAGAATAACAATTACTGAGATAGTTACTATCTTTTTATTCATGACTTTCACCCCTTATGACTAATGTAAATTATTTTGACTACTTGGAGACGCGGAAAAAATATCTGGCCGGTCTGTGACAAGGAGACAAGGAGACAAAGGAATGGGGTGAGTTTCCCCTTGTCGCCTTATCTCCCCTTCTCCTTGTCAACTCGCCGCACTGTAGGTCCGGGATACTTATTTCTCTTGTCTCCCTTACAGGATATCATAAGAGGCTAAACATCCGGTAGTGTCATCTGTCATAACAGGCCGGGACATTTGTTTCTAATTTTGAGGGGACAACCGGGACATTTGCCCCGATAAATTGAGGGGGCTATCGGGACATTTGTCCCGATGAATTAATCGCCGTCATCCGCTTCACTATCCGGAGGCCCTACCAGCCCTTGCTGCATCGCATACAGGGCCGCCTCGGTACGATTTTTGAGATGAAAGCGACGAAAAACGAGGGAGAGACGATTGCGAACCGTCTTTTCAGAAATGGACAACTGGTCGGCAATCTCCTGGTTTGATTGCCCTTGAGCCAGCAGGCGCAGGATTTCAACATCTCGCTCGGCCAACGGTTCTTCACCTGTAGGTTGAGTTGGGGCAGTGGTCACTCGTAACTCAGCCATAACCCGGCCGGCAATGGCGGCGTCGATAACCGCCTCGCCCCGGGCTACGGTCCGTACCGCCTGCAACAGTTCACTTAGCTCCACTTCTTTGAGCAAGTAGCCGCTGGCCCCGGCTTTGATGGCTTCAAAAATGTACTCATCCTGGCGGTACATGGTCAAGATAATTACCCCGGTTTCGGGCTGTTCGGCAGTGATACGCCGGGTGGCCTCTATACCATTCATCTCCGGCATATTGATGTCTAGCAAAGCCACGTTTGGCCGGTGTTGTTTAGCCAGTTTGACCGCCTCCATCCCGTTTTTGCCCTGGGCCACCACGGTCATATCCGCTTGTAGCTCTAATGCCTGGGCAATGCCTTGCCGCAGCACGGTGTGGTCATCAGCCAGCAGTACTCGAATCTTTTCCATCATTCTCTCCTAACTCATAAAGGTATTTGGGCGGTAATTGTTGTGCCATTCTCTCCCTGACTTTCCATTGTGAAGGTTCCCCCCACCATTTCAGCGCGTCGCTGCATTTGTCGTAACCCTAAACCGCTGCCTGGTGCTGATTCGGCATCAAAGCCTATACCGTCATCACGAATAGTCAGCGTCAACTGCGAGGCCTGGTCAGCATAGC
>JAJRVO010000312.1 GCA_024277275.1 Chloroflexota bacterium | reverse complement strand
GAAGCAAACCTGGGCTGGGCAAATTTAATCAGGGCATATCTTTACCGGGCAAATTTTACCAAAGCAACGCTCATCAAAACAAACCTCATTGAGGCAGACCTTAGTCAGGCAGACCTCACCAGGGCCACGCTCCGGGGAGCTAACCTCAGCCAGGCAAATCTCAATAAAACAACTCTTAACGAAGCCGATTTGACCGAAGCCAACCTAAGCGAGGCTAATCTGGATGAGATAAAATGCAACAGCGCCACAAGATGGCCCGCAGACTTTGACCTTACCGATACGGACGCCATTCTAACAGATTGACGCAGGGTGGCAAGGTGGCAGGGTGGCAAGGTAGCAAGGTAGCAGGGTAACAAGGTAGCAAGGTAGCAGGGTAGCAGGATGACGCCCCATTATTTTTTGCAACCTTGCGACTCTGCAACTCTGCAACCTTGCGACTCTGCAACTTTGCAACCTTGCTACTCTGCTACTCTGCTACCCTGACCAATAATTTTTTGTCGACGTGAAAGCCTAAGACACTATGAAAATCTCAGCCTTCCCCAAATGTTATATTGACGACATCGCCCAACACCGAACCATGACAGTCTTTGAGTGGATTGAAATGGCCCAACAGTTAGACGCCGAAGGGTTGGAGATGTACGAAGGATTTTTTACCAGCCTGGACGATGCTTATATTGACCGGGTTGGCGAGACCATCCACAACGCCGGTTTTGCCATGCCGATGCTCTGCTGCTCCCCCGATTTCACCAACCCCGACCCGGATGGTCGCAAGCGGGCCGTTGAGCAAGAAGCCGAAATGATTCGCATTACCCATCGCCTGGGTGGGGCGGGGGCGGCGTGCCGGGTTTTAACGGGGCAGCGTTACCCGCAGGTCAGCGTAGAGCATGGATTAGAGTGGGTGACGGCAGCCATTGAGAGCCTGTTGCCGGTAGCCCGCGAGTATGACATTGTGCTGGCTTTGGAAAACCACTACAAAGATGGGTTTTGGCAATACCCTGAATTTGCCCAGAAAAAAGAAGTTTTTCTGCAAGTGTTGGCCGCCATCCCCGATAGAAACCATTTTGGCGTGCAGTACGACCCTTCTAACGCTATTGTCGCCGGCGATGACCCCATCGAACTACTGCGTCAGGTGGCCGACCGGGTTGTCACTATGCACGCCAGCGACCGTTACCTGGCCGAAGGCGCAACCCTGGCAGAGCTACGACAAAGCGACGGTACGCTGGGCTACTCGCCCAACCTGCGTCACGGCGTCACCGGCCAGGGCTTAAATGATTACGATACCATTTTTACAATTCTGGCTAATGTTGGCTACGCCGGCTGGGTCAGCATAGAAGACGGCATGAACGGCATGGCCGAGATGCAAGAGTCGATAGAATTTCTCAAACGTATGAGGAGAAAATATTTTGGAGATAGTTAATGAAAGCGCTGGTTAAATTTGGTCGCCGTGATGGCGATGTAGAAATTCAGGAAATTCCAGAGTCGGAAATCGGTCCAGACCAGGTACTGATAGAGGTGAAAGCAGCCGGAGTGTGCGGCAGCGACCTGCACATGTGGCGAGAGCATCACAGTTGGAAGATTAAACTGCCGCTGGTTCTGGGTCACGAATTTAGCGGGGTAGTTGTTGATGTGGGAAAACGGGTCAACGGGTTTAAGCCTGGCGACCGGGTGGCCTGCGAGACGGCGGCCAGCGTATGCCAACAATGCGTGTACTGTCTTAGCGGCAACTATAACCTGTGTCCTCATCGCCTGGGGTACGGCGCTCTGGTCGACGGGGCCTTTACTCGCTACGTGGCGGCTCGGCCCCAGATATTGCACCGCATCCCGGCTAACGTTCCCTTTGAACACGCCGCCCTGACCGAGCCAATCTGCGTGGCTTACAACGCCCTGGTAGAAAAGACCGCTATTAATCCGGGCGACACGGTTGTTATTCAAGGGCCTGGGCCTATCGGCATTATGGCTTTGCAAGTGGCCCGGCTGCGGGGAGCGGGAGCTTTAATTGTTCTGGGCACAAACGCCGATACAGAACGGCTGGCCGTAGCCGCAGAACTGGGCGCGCATCACACCCTCAACGTTCAACAAAATGACCCGGCGGCTTTGATACGCTCGCTGGGAGACGGGTTTGGGGCCGACCTGGTTGTGGATTGCACCGGGATCAGCAAGGCTTTGCAGCAATCGCTTGAGTTGGTGCGTCCCAATGGGCGTATCACAAAAATTGGATGGGGGCCGCAGCCGCTGGATTTTAATTTGGACCCGCTGGTGGGCAAAGCGGTCACGTTGCAAGGCTCCTTTAGTCACACCTACCCCACCTGGGAGCGAGTGTTGGGCCTTCTATCAACCGGCCAAATCAACCTGAAACCGGTCATCGGCGGCATTTACCCGCTCAGCCAATGGCAAGAGGCATTTTTGGCAATGGAAAACGGGTCAAACGTAAAATCGGTGTTGGCCACAGAGAACGAGGTTTAAGCAAATGAAACCAATTGTCCAGATTTCAATTGATGTAACCACCCTTAAAGAGGCGATGGACCTGGCCCGCGGCTCGGTTAGCGCCGGGGTGGATTGGTTAGAAGTTGGTACGCCGCTGCTTTTGGCCGAAGGGCTTCATGCAGTGCGAGCTTTTCGCGCCGGGTTTCCTGATGTGCCGATTGTGGCTGATTTAAAAACAATGGACGGAGCCGGGCTGGAAGCGGAGATGATGTTTAAAGCCGGGGCCGACATGGTGGTGGTGATGGGTCAGGCCCACGATGCCAGCATCATTTAGCAGGTTAAAATGGCTAAAGAATACAACGGCAAAGTAATGGCCGATGTAATGCTTTGTCCCGACAAACCCGGACGGGCGCGTCAGGCACAGGAGATGGGGGTCGATTATATTATTGTCCACACCGGCTTTGATGAGCGCAACATGATACCCGGCCTTAGCCCGCTGGACGACCTGCCCGCTGTGCTAAAAGCGGTTGATATTCCGGTTCAGGCAGTAGGCGGGTTAACCATTGACCAGGCTATCCAAACCCTTGAGATGGGAGCGCAGATTGTTGTCTTTGGCGCGCCGCTGGTTATCAGTGGCACAGAATTTAAAGCGGCTGACCCCAATTTTGAACCTCTGATTCACGATATTGTGCAGCGGGTTAAAGGGGCCGGCAACTCCTTCAACAATAGTTGATACGAGCCTTTCCTACGTAGATAGAAAAAAATGGGCGACTTGAACAAAGAACAAAAATAAATCCGCCCTTAAATTATCTTAAAAGGAGACACTTATGAGTACAACCCAACAGTATATAGATGCTATGAAACAAAGTTTTCAAGCCAGCAAAGCCGGGGGATTGAGGATTACCTATCAATTCCAGGTTAGTGGTTCCGGTGGGGGAACCTGGGGGATATCTATTGCAGATGGACGGTGTAACATCACTCCCGGCGCGCCATCAAGAGCCGATGTCTCCATTACAATGAGCGTTGAGAATTACTTAAAGCTGGCTGCCGGCAACCTGAATGTGATGGCCGCCTACCAGCAAGGGCAAATACAGGTGGGAGGCAATCCACAGCTTGCCCTCAAATTCACCGAGCTATTCTCGCCCTGGGCCTCGCGGGTTGGACAGGCTCCGGCGTCAGCGCCGCCTCCTCCTTCACCCGAACCGACGCCCTCCACGCCAACGCCGTCACCAACGCCGGCGCCGACGCCCTCCACGCCAACGCCGTCCCCAACGCCAGCGCCGACGGCCCCCATGCCTACGTCAGGCCCGGCCCCTACACCCGGCTCAGTTTATCCGCAATTGATGAATGGCGGCTTTAACGAATTCCAACTCTACCATCGCGAAGGTCAAGGCGCTAAGGTGTGGAAAGAAGACCGCTTCCCCGACAGCAATTCCCGTTTTGGAAACTGTGCCGCCGACAACTACTCAGACGGGCTGATTTTTGTCGGCGTAAGAGCAGAATTGGCAGAATTAACGAATCAAAATTCTATCATTCTGGAAATTCTGCTCTGAAATGCCCACAAT
>JAJRVO010000311.1 GCA_024277275.1 Chloroflexota bacterium | reverse complement strand
GCGTGTTTCTTAAATCGTGTGGGCCAGACCGCAGAGGTTTCTAAAGCCCATTTTAACTGTAAGTCAGGGTCATAATCAAGGCAAATTTGCTTGAAAACATCTCGCAAAAAACCTCTGCGGTCTTTAAGAAACACGCTCTAAAGGTTGTGCAAACAAGGTTGCAAAGTTGCAGGGTAGCAGGTTCGATAATTTGCAACTTTGCAACCCTGCAACCTTGATCGACAATTTTTTGTCGATGTAAAAGCCTTAGACGCTAAATAGTCTAAATCCGAAAGGAGAAATTACAATGACCAACACATCAAAAAACATCGTTGCTTTGGCCGGCGGCGTGGGTGGAGCCAAATTGGCCTACGGATTGGCCCAAATTGTGCCGCCGGAAAAATTGACCATCATCGTCAACACCGGCGATGATTTTGAACATCTGGGTCTGCACATCTCCCCCGACCTGGACACGGTGATGTACACCCTGGCCGGAGCAGCCAATCCCGTCACCGGCTGGGGGGTTAAGGATGAAAGCTGGAACATGATGGCCGCCCTGGCCCGCTACGGCGGCCCGACCTGGTTTCAGTTGGGCGACCGCGACCTGGCGACCCATTTATTACGTAGCAACTGGCTACGCGAAGGGTATCCGTACAACTGGGTCACACAGGAGTTATGCCGCCGCTTGGGGGTGCGCAGCGCCGTTCTGCCAATGAGCGAACAGCCGGTGCGAACCATTGTTCAGGCCGAGGAGGAGGAGTTGGCCTTTCAGGAGTATTTTGTAGAAAAACAGTGCAAGCCGGCAGTCAAAAGCATCCGCTTTGCCGGGGCTGAAGAGGCGCAACCCAGCAAGGAGGTTATCAACGCCATCCGCATGGCAGACACCATTGTTTTTTGCCCCAGCAACCCTCTGGTAAGCATCGACCCGATTTTGGCTCTGCCCAACCTGCGCCGAATCATCGCCGCCGCTCAAGTGCCTAAAATCGGCGTGTCGCCCATTGTAAAAGGCGAAGCGTTAAAAGGGCCCGCCGCCAAAATGATGACCGAACTGGGGATGGAGGTTTCAGCCGTCGGGGTCGCCAAACACCTTAAAGATGTGCTGACCGGCTTTGTCATTGACCACCTGGACGAGGCTCACCAGGAAGCCATCACCAATATGGGTTTGCGTACGCTGGTTACGGCAACCATTATGAAAAATGACGAGGCCCGTGTCAGGCTGGCTCAAGAGGTATTGGAGTTTGCGGGAGTGAGGAATAAGTGATTACTTTTTCTTCTTGTGTGCTTGAATAGATTTGAAAAGTTTAGCCAACTTACTATAATTGCTTGTACGGAGGTTCTGATGACCACAATTTCTCAAATTGAACCAATTGATATGCGGGAGTATCTGGAAATTATTGCGCCAAATTTCATTCGACTTAAAGGCCATCGAATTGGCTTGGAACATATTGTGGAACGCTATCTTGAAGGACTCAGCCCCGAACAGATTGTCCAAGATTTTCCAGGCGTTAGTTTAGTCCAAATTTATACTGTTATCGCCTATTATTTACATCATCAGGTAACCGTAGAGGCTTACCTGGCTGACTTACATAATCGTGTTGAGACAGCCTACCAAGAATGGATCGACAATCCCTCCCCGGCAACACTCCGGATTCGTGAACTTAAAAAATAGAACACATGAAACTCCGCTTTTTGCTTGATGAAAATTTACCTCTCAGACTTAAAACAGCTATCCAACGCCGCTACCCAATGATTGATGTCTTACGGGTAGGAGACGAAGGCGCGCCGGCATTTGGCGACCCTGACCCTGATATTCTACGGTATATGGAATCAACAAAGCGAGTTCTTGTGACTGACAACCATCAGAGTATGCCCGCCCATATTACCCGCCATCTTGCTGCCGGTAGACATCACTGGTGCATTTTTGAGGTTCATAAAAACACCCCTCTGCAACCTTTAGTTGAGGAAATTTACTTGTACTGGTTTGCCAGCGAAGCCGATTAATGGATAGATCATGTCGAATGGCTATCAGTTGCGTGATGATCAATCTATATCCTCATCTGGATCAGTAGCAACCTCCCTCTCCACAGCCAAGCAATTTACAATCAACGGCTCCTCGATGCCCAATACCGGCATCATATAATCCCCCAGCCTGATAGCCAGGTAGGCGCTTTCGCTGCCGTCAAAGCGCATGGCCCGGTCTACTTTTATGCCCCATTTTTCTCCCAGGCTAATCATATTTTCTGCGTGTTCTTTGAGGGTGATATCAAAAGAAGCGCTAAGAAACAGATACCGCCGGTCTTCCGAGAGCGCGACAATCATTTTGGCCCAACGCGTATTTTCATAATGGTCTAAATTTTCCGGGGTAAACCACTCTTGCTCCGGGTTAAAGTTGTACTTGCCGTCCCAGATAAAAATAGGACCGCCTCCCCAGGAAACGCTTGTGCGGTCATACACCGAGTCGTCACGAATGACATCAATATTGTACTCGCCATCAAGCTGAAAAAGGGCGGCTCGACCCAAATGAAAGAAGATTTCGCGGCCTGTCTCCGTTTTGTTTGAACCAACCAGGCCGTGATAATCGGCAGTCATAACAACTAGCGATTGGGGCGTAAAACAGTACGAGGGGGTAATCCGCACCTCTTCTTGCGCTTTGGGGCTGGATATGGGGGGAATAATATTACGCAGGGTAAAGCCAGACTCTTGCAAATCCACAACCACGTAGTGGACGTAATCGGCCACAATATAGACGACGCCGGGGGCTACCTTATACGGTTCTTGAGAAAGGGCAATGCTTCGCAGTTGGGCCAGGGCGCGGGCATTGGCCCCAACCAGCGCATCCAACTCAGTTTGGGAAAAATGCTCGTTCTGGGGACATTCGGAGCACTCTCGACGTTCCGGCGTTTCGTGTCGAAGCAAGAGTTTAAGATCATACTCAACGGTGGGCAGAGGTTTGGCATCGGCGCCGCAACCGGAAGCATTGCACCCGGCCAGATTGCGGGTCGGCGTGGGCGTTGCCGAAGGCAAGGGCATCACCGAAGGCGAGGGGGTTGAGGTAGGGGCGGGCGTAAAAGAAGGCAAGGGGGTAAACGTGGGTGCAGGGGTAAATGTAGGCGTGGGCGTTTTGGTAAGCGTCGGCGGGCGTTGGGTTGGGGTGGGGGATAAGGTAGGTTTGGGCCGGCGCACATCGGTTGACTTGGCTGCTACGCCTTGGGGCGTGGGCGTAGCCAGAGCAAACTGTCCAACGGCGTTGCCCGCCAAGATCAACCCAATGGCTATCAAAGCGCCAATTACAGCGGCTAATTCAGCGCTGGGGGGACGACGCCCCCCATAGTGATGGCTCATACGCTAAAGTTGATGAATCCTCTTCAATTCGGCCAGTAATCCTGACACGTCCGGCTCTTTCCAGGGCGAACCGCCCATCGGGTCGTCGGGTTCGGAGTCGCCCAGCAAAGCCCTAAAGGCATTGCCGACCCCGGGCGCCAGCACGTCTAAATTATAGCCGCCCTCCAGAGTAAAAACAATCCGGCCCTGGCATAATTCACCGGCCAGAGTCACCAGACTTTGGCACAGCCAGTAGTAGCCGTTAAGAGACAGGCCGATATTAGCCAGCGGGTCATCCCAGTGAGCGTCAAATCCGGCTGAAACCAAAATCAGTTCCGGTTGAAAACGACGCAGAGCCGGAAAAACCGCGTTGCCGTACAAAGACTTGAATCCTTCGTCGCCGGTCATCACCGACAGCGGAATGTTAAAGACAGTCCCTTTACCCTGGCCGCTGCCAATATCGTTGATAGCGCCGGTGCCGGGGTAATACGGGTATTGATGGCTGGAAACAAAAAACACAGCCGGGTCCTCATCTAAAATGGCCTCGGTGCCGTTGCCGTGATGCACGTCAAAATCTACAATTGCGACTCGTTCCAGCCCCATATCTTTGTACGCGGCGCGGGCTGCCAGGGCAACCGTGCCAAAGAGACAAAAGCCCATCGCCCGGCTGGGGGTGGCGTGGTGACCGGGCGGTCGGACCAAACCAAATCCGTTATCCAGGTCGCCCCTTACCACGGCGGCGGTCAAGTCAATTAGTCCCCCAACAGCGTGACATGCCGCATCGTAAGAGAACTCGTTGGCGTAGGTGTCGGCATCCAGCATCCCCCCTCCACGATTACTGGCGTTTTGAACCAGTTCAACATAGCGCGGGTGATGGCAGTACGCCAACTCATCAGGGGTAGCGGCCCGGCTGGGAACCGAAGTCAACCGGGGTAAAATGTTACGAGAGGCTAAATAATCCATAATTGCCTCAAGTCGCCGGGCATTTTCCGGATGCCTTGCTAAATTATGTTTGGTGAAAATTTCATCAAAAACGTAGCCGGTTGCCATAAGATTGTCGCTTTCTGAATTATCATTTTAATTTTATCCTGATTTTTCATCATATCACAGGCTATAAATAAAGAAAATTTACGGCGGTGTTTTTGTAACACTTTTTCATTTCTTGTTGTTAAGTTTGTACGGGTAAAGTTTATGACACAGGTTGTCTTGTTTTCAAATGGAGTCTGGGAACAAAATCTATGTTGATAACCGCGCAATTTACCATTCTAAAGCGATAACTGGTATAATGCCCAAGTCTATCCATCGTAAGGAGTTTAACCAAACCTACGGCACAGAAATACCGCAATAAAAACTCATCTTCACACAAAGTGTCCATCATTCATCATTCATCATTTTATACAAGGAGTCTCTCCAAATATGGAAGTTGTAAAACATCTTGCCAACAAGGTGATTGGCAATGTTGAAAAAGTAATTATAGGCAAGCATGAGGTTATAGAACAAACCTTGCTGGCCCTTTTGTGTCAAGGACACATTTTAATAGAAGACGTACCCGGCACCGGCAAAACAATTTTGGCCCGGGCTGTCGCTTGCTCTATTGGCTGCACGTTTCGTCGGATTCAGTTTACGCCCGATATGTTACCCAGCGACATAACCGGCGTTTCTGTTTTTAACCAAAAAACGCGAGAGTTTGAATTTAGGCCCGGCCCGGTTTTTGCTCAAATTGTCCTGTCCGACGAGATTAACCGGGCTACCCCCAAAACCCAGAGTTCTCTGCTGGAAGCAATGGAGGAGCAGCAGGTTACGGTTGATGGTCAGACCTACCCTATGGACGATCCTTTTTTGGTGCTGGCTACCCAAAACCCCATCGAGTATGAAGGCACCTTTCCTTTACCTGAAGCGCAGCTTGACCGCTTTATGTTGCGCATCAATATCGGTTATCCCGACAAGAAAAGCGAAGTTGCCATTTTGGGCGCCCAACAATTTACCCACCCTATCACTACCCTGGAACAAGTGGTAACTCAAAAGGAGTTGCTGGAGGCTCAAGAAGCGGTTAAACAGATTTATGCCGACGACCTAATTAAGGACTACATTGTCAATTTGTGCGTTGCCACCCGCGACCACCCCGACGTTTACCTGGGAGCCAGCCCGCGCGGCAGCCTGGCCCTGTACCGGACCAGTCAAGCTCTGGCAGCCATCCGCGAGCGTGATTACATCATCCCGGATGACATAAAAGCCCTGGCCGAGCCAACCCTGGCCCACCGGCTAATCATCAGTCCGGCAGCCCGCATTAAAAACGTCGATCCCAAAGAGGTCATTTATGATATCCTCTCTTCTATTCGAGTTCCCGGCGTGCGGATGGCCGAGCGATAGTTATCAGTGAGCAGCCAGCAGTTATCAGTTATCAGTCCGCCACTTCAAGAAATTAATTACCGATTACCGATTACCGATTACTGATTACCGATTACTGATTACCAATTACTGATTACCAATTACGGAGATTTATTTGCGTAGTCTGGAACGAAGCTGGGTAGTTATTATTTTCCTGCTGATTTCGATAGGGGGAGCATTGACGGTTGGCGATCCTCTCTTTTTTAATTTGGCCTATCTTTTTGGAGCTATTTTACTATTTTCCTTTCTCTGGGCCTGGTTAAATTTGCATTGGGTGCGCGTTACGCGGCGAACCCGGGCCAACCACGTTCAGGTAGGCGGGTTTATTGAAGAGCGATTGCTTATCAAAAACACCGGACCGCTTCCTAAATTGTGGATTGAACTGAAAGACGAATCAACCTTACCCCTTCATCGGGCCAGCCGGGTGGTCTCTAACCTGACAGCTAAAGGCCGGCAAAGCTGGCACGTCCGCACCCCCTGCTACCTGCGGGGACGCTTTTGCCTGGGACCCGTCACCCTTTTTAGCAGCGATCCCTTTGGCCTGTTCCCCCTCAAAAAAGAGTTGCCCGAAAATTTCGCCACGCACGTTGTCGTGTACCCAATGGCGGTTGATCTCCCCGCTTTCCGGCCGCCGGTAGGCGAGCAAATTGGCGGCGAGGCCCTCCGGCGTCGAACTCATTACGTTACCACCAATGTCTCCGGGGTTAGAGATTACGTTTTTGGCGACAGCTTTAACCGCATTCACTGGCCCAGCTCGGCCCGCAACAACCGGCTCATGGTAAAAGAGTTTGAGTTGGACCCCATCGCCGACATCTGGATTTTTTTGGATATGGAGAGACGCGTCCAGGCCGGGCCAAGTTATTACCAGCTTCCCCTGCCCAAACTGCCGGAAGTTCATTGGGAAAAGCTGCCGGAGTTTCAGCTTGCCCCCAGCACAGAAGAGTACGGTGTTGCTATAGCCGCTTCGCTCGGCAAGCATTTTTTAAACCAAAACCGAAACGTCGGCCTGACCACGTACAGCGATATCCAACACCGCGAGGTTGCCCAAAGCGACCGGGGCGAGCGCCAATTGACCCGCATTTATGAGATGCTGGCCGTAACCCAGGCCAACGGCACAATCCCCCTGGCCGAGGTGCTGGCCGCCGAAACAATGCGCCTGAGTCGCAACACCACCGTTATCATCGTCACCCCGGCCACCGATCTGGATTGGGTGGCTGCGGCCCGTAACCTGAATAGTCGCGGGGTGCGGGTAACGGCGGTATTAATTGACCCCGGAAGTTTTGGTATGCCCTACAACTCGCTGGACATCGAGATAGAGCTAACGGCCAGCCACATTCCCCACTATGTTGTCCATCAGGGCGACCGGCTAGAGGTTGCTCTGGCCAACGCCCGGTCCACGGGCCGGCGGTAGCTCCAGACCGCAGAGGTTTTCAAAGGTGATTTTGCCAACAGATTGGCTAAATGACCAGAGCAGCTTTACTAACAAGAGACTGTAAAAACCTCTGCGGTCTTTATTTGCCTTCATTTTTTCGATCCTTTACGTCGCTGTTGCCGGTAACGCTGCTGAGTTTGCTTTTCTTCCAGCCGCCTTGCTTTCCGGGCATACAGGGCGTCAAGGTTAGTCTTACTAAACAGCAATACCAACAGCCCTGCCACAGGCCAAAACAGCCCCCCCAGCAAGGCCGACGCCGGATTTAGCTTTTTGTGCCGGTAATCGTAGGCAGCAATAATAACCGCCACCACTACCCCAATTACCGCGTAACCAAGCAAAAAATATATCATTTCCTCTCCTCAATTATCAGCGAGCCACGATGCGCGGCATCGTTCAAAGGGGGGAGAAAACGGGGGGAACTACCCCCCGCGCCCCCCGGCCTACGGCGTTTTCTTAGCAGAATGATAGAATTGATTCGGAGAAGATTGGGCGATTCAACGTAGTCGTAAAAAAGGACGAATGACGAACGACGGCGGATGAATGAATGAAACGATAGCGCCGGGTTTTTGTCGTTCGTCGTTCGTCGTTCGTCCGATCGAATAAATCGCTCCAAACAATCACCGAACCATCTCATTCGATTATATCATAGTCGCATACGCGCCAAAAATCGGCGTACTTTCTAATCCGTTAATCCCACCAATCCGGCGCTGTCCTTTTGCAAAACAAAACATTGGCTAGATTTAAAGATTGTGCTAAACTAATTCGCCAAAGCGATGAACAAGAGCTTTGGATTATTTCAGAAGAACAAAGGTAGGAACACAAATGTCAAACAACGGGCAGCCAAAAACGCTCTTTGAAAAAATTTGGGATGAGCATATTGTAGTCGAGGAGCCGGGCAACCCGTCGGCGATTTACATTGACCTGCACCTCATCCACGAGGTCACATCGCCGCAAGCATTTACCGGGCTGCGAGAAAAGGGACTCAAAGTGCGCCGGCCCGATAAAACCGTGGCCACAATGGACCACGGTATCCCCACCACCCCGCCGGACATCCCCATTACGGATATGATGGTGCTCAACCAAATTAACCGGCTAGAGCAAAATTGCCGGGATTTTGGCGTGCCGTTGCACGGTCTGGATAGCCCCAACCGGGGCATTGTGCATGTAATTGGGCCAGAGTTGGGGCTAACCCAACCGGGCATGACCATCGTTTGCGGCGACAGCCACACCAGCACGCACGGAGCCTTTGGCACGCTGGCTTTCGGCATAGGCACCAGCGAGGTTGAGCATGTGCTGGCAACTCAATGCCTGCTGCAAGTCAAGCCCAAAACCTACGCCGTACGGGTCGAAGGCGTTCTGCCCAAAGGCGTGTCGGCCAAAGATATTATCCTTAACCTCATCTCTCGCATTGGAATTGGCGGCGGCACGGGCTATGTGCTTGAGTACACGGGCAGCGCAATTCAGGGGCTTTCGATGGAAGAACGGATGACCGTCTGCAATATGTCCATTGAAGGCGGAGCCAGAGCGGGCATGATTGCCCCCGATGATACAACTTTTGAATACATCGCCACTCGCCCCCACGCGCCGCAAGGAGCCGATTGGGAGAGCGCCGTTGAAAAGTGGCGCTCCCTGCCCACCGACGAGGGCGCGACCTTTGACCGAGAAATCACCATCGATGCCAACAGCCTGGAACCGATGATTACCTACGGCACCAACCCCGGTATGGGTATGGGCATTACCGGAGTCATCCCCGACCCCATGAGCGTCAAAGACGTCAGCGAACGGCAAACGCTGGATAAGGCCCTAAACTATATGGATTTGCAGCCCGGTCAATCGCTGCTGGGTCACAACGTAGATGTTGTTTTTATTGGCAGTTGCACCAACTCCCGCATCAGCGATTTACGCCTGGCAGCCAGTTTGCTCAAAGGCCAAAAAGTGGCCGATAACCTGCGTGTGATGGTGGTGCCGGGCAGCCAGCAGGTTAAAAACCAGGCCGAGGACGAAGGGCTGGACAAAATATTTAAAGAGGCCGGAGCCGAGTGGCGCGAGGCAGGTTGTTCAATGTGCATCGCCATGAATGGCGACCAGTTGCAGCCGGGTCAATACGCGGTCAGCACCAGCAACCGCAACTTCGAGGGTCGCCAGGGCAAGGGAGGGCGCACCTTTTTAGCCAGCCCCCTAACAGCCACGGCTACGGCCATAACGGGCAAAATTGCAGATGTAAGGACGATGCTTTAGTAATTCGTAATTGGTGATTAGTAATTAGTAATTAGTAATTGGTGATTAACAAACAACCCGTTTACCATTTACCATTTACCATTTACCAATTACCATTTACCATTTACCATTTACCATTTACCATTTACCATTTACCAATTACCAATTACCATTTACCAATTACCATTTACCAATTACCATTTACCAATTACCATTTACCAATTACCATTTACCATTTACCATTTACCAATTACCAATTACCATTTACCAATTACCATTTACCATTTACCATTTACCATTTACCATTTACCATTTACCATTTACCATTTACCATTTACCATTTACCATTTGCCATTTACCATTTACCATTTGCCATTTACCATTTGCCATTTACCAACTACGCGAGGGATAAATCGAAAAAATGGAAAAATTCACCACACTGGCGGCCTCGATGGTCGCAATTCCAACTGAGAATATCGATACGGACCAGATTATTCCGGCTCGTTTTTTGAAGGTAACGGATAAAAATGGGCTGGGCGATAATCTCTTTTTTGACTGGCGCTACAATACCGACGGCAGTCCCAAAGAAGATTTTGTGTTAAACGCCCAACAGGGGAAAAAAGCCGGGGTCTTGGTGGCAGGCGATAACTTTGGCTGCGGCTCAAGCCGGGAACACGCCCCCTGGGCCATTATGGGCTACGGTTTTCAGGCCGTTATTTCGACCAGCTTTGCCGATATTTTTCGCAACAACTCGCTTAAGCTGGGCCTGTTGCCTATCATTGTCGACAAGGATACCCACCTTCAATTGATGAGCCTGGTTGAAGAAGAGCCGGACACCCAAATTACCATCGACCTGGAAAACCAAACCGTGCAGTTACCGGATGGCCGCAAAGTTAAATTCCCCATCGACAACTTTAGCAAGACCTGCATTCTGAACGGCGTTGACCAGCTTGGCTATTTGCAAAGCCATGCTTCGGCGGTAGAAGCCTACGAGGCCGGCCATCCAGACAGAGTAAACACGCTGGCTACTTAAAGTTATCAAAAGATAACGCCCATCACTTTCAAAGGTGATAAGATTTAACAAAACTTTAAATTCGGTAACGAAGTTACCCAATCTCTCACTAAATCAATGAAAGGATGATTACTATGTCACAAGAAATTTTAGATCTACTTGGCGATAAAGCAGAAGGTTTATTAAACCATGAATGTAAGGGTATTCCCAAAGAAACCCTACACTTGCCCGGCCCTGATTTTGTTGACCGGGTGGTGATGCAATCGGATCGCAATCCGCAGGTTATGGGCAGTATGCAAAGGCTGTTCAATCACGGTCGGCTGGCCGGTACGGGGCATGTGTCCATTTTGCCGGTTGACCAGGGCATTGAGCATACCGGCGGGGCCTCTTTTGCGCCCAACCCGGCATATTTTGACCCTGAGAACATTGTAAAACTGGCTATGGAAGGCGGCTGCAACGCGGTGGCTTCTACGTTTGGGGTGCTTGGTTCAATAGCCCGCAAATATGCTCACAAAATCCCCTTCCTGGTCAAGTTCAACCACAATGAATTGCTGACCTATCCTGAAAAATACGACCAAGTGATGTTTGGCAATGTAAAACAAGCCTGGGATATGGGCGCAACGGCTGTTGGGGCCACCATCTACTTTGGCTCCGTGGAGTCAAGCCGCCAGATTATGGAAGTGAGCGAAGCCTTTTCCTACGCTCATGAGTTAGGTATGGTCACCGTTTTGTGGTGCTATCTGCGCAATTCTGCCTTTAAGAAGGACGGCGTTGATTATCACGACGCAGCCGACACCACCGGCCAGGCCAACCACATTGGGGCCACGCTACAGGCTGACATTATTAAGCAAAAGCAGCCCACCAAAAATGGCGGCTTCAAAGCCATCGGCTTTGGCAAAACTCACCCAAAAATGTACGAGGGACTCATTACCGACCATCCCATTGACCTGGTTCGCTGGCAAGTGGCCAATAACTATATGGGCCGCGTCGGTCTGATTAACTCCGGCGGAGCTTCCGGCGGAGCCAGCGACTTTGCCGACGCAGTCTACACGGCTGTGGTCAACAAGCGCGGAGGCGGAACAGGTTTAATCTCCGGCCGCAAAGCCTTCCAGCGCCCCATGTCCGAAGGCGTAAAACTTTTGAATTCCATTCAAGATGTTTATCTCTCTAAGGATATAACCGCAGCTTAGCGGCTTAGGCTTTTACATCGACAAAAAATTGTCGATCAAGGTTGCAGGGTAGCAGGTTCGGTAAGTTGCTACCCTGCAACCCTGCAACTTTATCAAGGTCTTTCAGGCTTATGAAAAATTCACAACACAATAGCGAGATCGACAGAGGTGTCAATCGGGCGATGGCTACAAATTTGGCTATCGCCCGTCGTATTGGGAACCAAAAAAGTTAATAAGTAGGAGTTTAATGAGTTTAATGAGTTTAATGAGTTTAATGAGTTTAATGAGTTTAATGAGTTTAAGAGCTTTGACCTTTTCACTCACCCAACTCACCCAACTCACCCAACTCACCTAACTCACCTAACTCACCCAACTCACCCAACTCACCCAACTCACCCAACTCACCCAACTCACCCAACTCACCCAACTCACCCAACTCACCTAACTCACCCAACTCACCCAACTTAACCAACTCACCCAACTTAACCAACTCACCCAACTTAACCCGCTAACTCTGTTAGCAAAGACTTTCTAAAATAACAAAGAATTGGAGATTCCCAAAATGACACAGATATTTTTGTATGACACCACGTTACGCGACGGCACTCAAGGCGAGGGCTTCTCGCTATCGTGCAACGACAAATTAAAAGTAGCCCAAAAATTGGATGATTTTGGCGCTCACTACATTGAAGGGGGCTGGCCCGGCTCTAACCCTAAAGACGCCGAGTTTTTTGCCCGCCAAAACGAGCTGAATTTAAAGCGCGCCAAAATCGCCGCTTTTGGCAGTACTCGCTATAAAGATACCACCTGCGAGGCGGACGGCAACATTCAGGCTTTGGTTAAAGCCAATACTCCGGTCGTCACCCTGGTCGGCAAAAGCTGGGATTTGCATGTTGAACACGTTTTGGAAACCAACCAGGAAGAAAATCTGGATATGATTTCTGAAAGCGTTCGGTACTTTAAAGATCGGGATAAAGAAGTTATTTACGATGCCGAACACTTTTTTGATGGTTTCAAAACCAACCCGGATTACACGCTGTTAACCTTAAAGGCCGCTGTTCAGGGCGGGACTGATTGCCTGGTTTTGTGCGACACCAACGGAGGTTCGACGCCGTGGGAAGTTGAGGAGATTGTTAAACGGGTGATGCGTGAATTTAAAGGCATTCAGATTGGCATCCACGCCCATAATGACTGCGAGTTGGGTGTTGCCAATAGCCTGGCCGGGATTCGCGGCGGGGCTACGCATGTGCAAGGCACCATTAATGGCTACGGCGAGCGGGTGGGCAACGCCAACCTGATCACCGTTGTCTCTGATTTGCAGCTAAAAATGGGGTATCAATGCGTTAGCGATGAGCAATTGACTACCCTCACCGCTCTTTCGCACTATGTGGATGAGTTAGCCAATAAAATCCCCAACCCTCACCAACCTTTTGTGGGTTTTAGCGCCTTTGCGCACAAAGGCGGTATCCACGTGGCGGCTATGCTTAAGGTAGAAGAAAGCTACCAGCATATGGACCCCACTCTGGTTGGCAACGAGAAACGAACCGTGGTTTCGGAATTGTCCGGGCGCGGCAATATTCTTGCCAAAGCCGAAGAGTTTGGCCTGGACCCCAGCCGCGACGAAGCCAAACAGGTGTTGGAGCAAATTAAAGATTTGGAAAACCAGGGCTATACCTTTGAAGGGGCCGAAGCCTCGATAGATATGATGCTGCGGCGGATAAACGAGGATTACAAACCGCCTTTTGAAGTGGTTGATTTTATGGTTCTCACCGAAAACCGGCAAGGTCGGGGCCTTTTTACCGAAGCCACAGTTAAGGTAACGGTTGGCGAAGAGACTCGTCATACTGTAGCCGATGGGAACGGCCCGGTTAACGCGCTAAACCTGGCTCTACGCGGGGCGCTGTACCAAGATTTTCCGCAACTCAAAAATATTCACCTGACCGATTACAAGGTGCGCATCCTTGATAGCGACTCTGGAACCGCGGCCAAAACCCGCGTAATGATTGATTTTTATGAAGAAGGGACCGGCCACAATTGGACCACCGTGGGCGCCCATACAAACATCATCGAAGCCAGTTGGCATGCTCTGGTTGATAGTATGGAGTATGCTTTGTTAAACGGCGATAAATGGTAGGATTTTGGTAGTCAGTAGTCAGTAGTCAGTAGTCAGTAGTCAGTAGTCAGTAGTCAGTTGTCAGTTGTCAGTTGTCAGTTGTCAGTTGTCAGGAATAACCTGATTACTGGCGCTGATTACTAGTCACTGATTACCGGTCACTCTTATGCACCCCACCGCTCAAAAAGTAGCCGATGCCGCCCAGGCATTGGGTTTAGACATTGCCATTAAAGAATTTGACGCCGGCACGCGCACCGCCGAAGATGCAGCCAGGGCCATTGGTTGTACCGTGGCTCAAATCATCAAATCGCTGTTGTTTGTGGTCAATGGGCAGCCGACGATGGCCCTGGTTAGCGGCGTCAACCGGCTAGACGAGAAGAAATTGGCCGCATTGTGCGGCGTCGGCAAAAAGAAGGTTAAGCGCAGTAACGCCGAAACAGCTCGTGAAGCAACCGGCTTTGCCATTGGCGGTGTTCCTCCGTTTGGTCACAAAACCAGACTACCCACCTACATTGACGAGAATTTTCTACAATTTGACATCATTTGGGGAGCGGCAGGCACTCCCAACGCTGTCTTTTCAATCACCCCAAAAGAATTGGTGCAGGCAACACAAGGCGCGGTGGTAAATTTAAAGGTGGATGATTAGAGCCAGGCTCTTTCAATCTGCTCAAACAATTAACTCCGACAGGACTCGGTAATTCAATATAGCCGTAAAAAAGGGTGAATGACGAACGACGGCGGACGAATGAAACGGTAGTACAGGGTTTTTATCGTTCGTCTATCGTCTTTCGTCCGGCTGACCAAAACGCTCCAAACAATTCCCAAATCATCTCACCCACTTTATCCACGCCGAGAGTTTTCTCGACAAACACCGCTTAACTTTCTTAAAATCAAAATCTTCCCGAATCTTTTTCTTGCTAAATCAAGACTTGATTAGGTAGGGAAAGTTTACTAACTTTCCCCAAACATCACCAAATAATTGCCATAAACCACTGTATCTCCTGTTTCAATATAACATCAAATAGGGTTTTGTCCCAAAAATGGGTATCCTTTGGGCCAATTTTGGGTAACTGCGGGACTGCAAAATCTGGTATAGTAAAGGGTACTGAAAGAATAGCCCTCAAAGACCGCTAAATTATTTGACATAACAGGCTTGACATTACTTTTAAAGTGTGTTTGAATATACATATATTTCTTTATTTAACTGTATATTTATTTTCTAGAAACGGGGTTTGGGGCGCTTGCAGAGGATTTAGAACGGGAACTGTTTAAGATTAGGGTCTCTCCAAATTATCCCCAAAAATTATTTTATTATTTCCCCGAGGCAATTCAACAAAGCAAGCGCCTAAAACTCAGGAGGGTATTATATAATGTTTAATAGATTTTCATCACGCGAAGAAGGGCAAGGGTTGGTAGAGTATGCCCTGATTCTGGTACTGGTAGCCATTGTAGTCATTGCTGTTTTGCTGCAACTGGGGCCTGAAATAAGACGAACCTTTTGCACCATAACCTCATATCTCCAGCAGGGGGAGGGGGTTCTTTGCGGCGGCGGTCAAGGGGCCATTACTGGTATTAGCGCTTCATACACGCCAGCCAGTTACACTACCCCCAATGCAACTTTAAAAGTAACTGTTACGGTGTCTTCAAACACTACTGTCACTGTCACGGGCGATGGAGGCATATCCGGTAGCCAATCATGTTCCGGTACATGTACCTTTACATTTACCAACCCCTCAGTTACCAGCGGCGCTGTCACAGCTAAAGACTCCGCTGGAGGCGAGGGGGTTGTTGCGTTTTGGTAATCGGTATTTCATCAACACGTTACAAAATCAAAGAACTATTTGTTAACCTTTAAACGCGCCTTTTCAATAATTCGGGGTGGTGCAGGGGCGAGGCAACTCGGAGCATAGTTTGTTTGTCCTGAAACCTTCAATCCGAGTTTCCTTGTCCCTATTTTTTTTAATGATCCCACCAAACTTATGTAAGACCAGTTGCTAACTTATTCTGTAATAGTAACTAGCCTTACTTATAGAATCAGCAGATACAAGCTCTTTAGAAATTTCAATTATCAGACCTAAAACTGGATATTGGAATCCAGAGATAAAGACTTGAGGAACTTCATGAAGACACCAAGAGTGAATACAAAAATTACCGCTAGTTTAAATCAAGTTGACTCTGAGCGTAATTCGCAAAACCGGCCCAGGGCGTTGATATCTACTTTATCACGTTTGGGACCGGTTTTTTTATTGGCCACAAGTATGCTGCTGGTTGCGTTTTTTTGGCTATTAGGTCACCCCGGGGCAATGCATGCGGCCGGACCGCCAATTCGCTATGTTGCTCCGGTTTCAGTAGGCGGCAACAACAGCGGCAATGATTGTACCGCAAGCTACAATCCCTGCGCTACAATACAATACGCTGTGAATGTGGCCAGTTCCGGTGATGAAATCCGGGTCGCAGCCGGTCGTTATACAGATACAAATACTGTGGGCATCTTAACCCAAAATGTTTACCTGACCGGGTCGGTGACTCTGCGTGGCGGGTTTACAACCACTAACTGGGTTACGTCTGATCCAGAACTGAACCCAACTATCATCGACGCTGGCGGGCTAGGACGAGTGATTTATGTACCTAGCGCTGTCAATGCTACAGTCAACGGTTTTCATCTGACTGGTGGTAAAGGGGGAACTTTGGCCGGTCAAGAGGTGGGTGGAGGCGTTTACAACCAGGCAGGAAACCTGACTCTGGAAAACAACAAAATTTACAACAATATAACCACTGATGCCGCCGGCCATGGCGGCGGCATAGCTACCGCAGCAACGCTGGTGCTGAACGGGAATCAAATCTATTCAAATACAGCGGCAGCCGACGGAGGAGCAATCAGGGTTATTTCGGGCATTGCTCTGATTGAGGCAAATGAGATTTTTAGTAACACCGCCGATAATATTGGCGGTCTTGATGCTGCTGCGGGTACCGTTACAGCCAGAAACAACCTTATTTATAACAATAGGGCAACTGTTTCTGTTGGGGGAGGGGTTGGGGTTTTCAGCGCTATTTTAAATCTTGAAAACAACACCATTTATGGCAATGATGGCCTTACCTCTGGCGGCGGCATTTTTGCTTTTGGTGGCACTGTAGCCATTACTAACAACCTTATTATTAGTAACACTGCCACTGCCAACGGCGGAATTTTCAGCAACACCACCTTAAGCCTTATTTATACCGATTTCTTTGGCAACTCACCCAATAATGACATCAATGGCTCTATTAATCCCGAGTCAATTGGCGTTGGCAATAATCGAAATCGTGATCCCAAATTTACAGACGCTACCAACTTTGATTTACACCTACTCGCTGCCTCGCCCGCTATTGACGATGGAGCAATAACTACAACCATCACCTCAGACTACGAGGGCGACGGGCGGCCTTTTGATGCCGCCGTTGGCGGGTCGGAGTTGATTGACCGTGGCGCAGATGAATATATAGCAGCCAGCGATTGCTATGCCCGCGTTGAAGGCGGCCAGGTTTACACCAACGTGCAGCAAGCGGTTGACGCAGCCAACTCCGGCAACCTGGTTCAGGTGGCCGGTCTTTGCCAGGGGGTTCAATCAACCGGAGGGTTTAGCCAAACCGTCTACATTAGCAAAACTTTAACCGTTCGCGGTGGATACACGACCACCGATTGGGTCAACCCTCAATATGGGCCAACCATTCTGGATGCTCAAGGTGGGGGGCGAGTCCTCTACATCAATGGAACCAGCGCCATTAACCCCGTCATAGAGAACCTTTACCTCACCGGCGGCTCGTACACCGGCTCAGGTGGTGGCGTTTACCTGGGTCTCAATGTTAACGCCACACTGCGTAACAACGTTATCTACAATAATACGGCTACTTCTTTCGGCGGCGGGGTTTACAACTCCGGCGGGGGCAACGTTACCCTGGATCACAACACCATCTATAATAATACAGCCAGTCAAGGCGGCGGCGTTACCGCCGGCACGGCCAACGGTACGGGGCAGGTAACTCTGGAGAACACCATTGTGGCCACCAATAGCGCCACCACCGGCGGCGGCCTTTATGCCCCAACCGGGGGCAGGTATTCGCTAAATTATAATGACTTCTACGGCAACGCGTCCGGTAACTACGGTGGTGATGCAATCACCGGCACTACCGATATTTCGGTCGATCCCGGTCTGACCAATCCGGCCACAAACAACTTCCACCTGAAACTCTCGTCGCTACTCATCAATACCGCCGATTCGGCTTCCACGTTAGCCACCGATTTTGAGAATGACTCCCGTCCCCAACCCACAGGGGGACGTCGTGACATCGGTGCGGATGAAAGCCGGCTTTATGTCGATATAGACCTGGCCGACATTCTGCCGCCAGACAATCCGCATATCATCACCGATACCGTGGCGGCTCAGGGCACATTGGTGACATTTACCCACACCATCACCAACATCGGCAATACCGGCGCTTCAACCGACACAGTGACTATTGACGCCACAAACAGCCATGGCTGGACAATTACCCCAACCAGTCAGACATTAGATTTAACTCTGGGCGTGCCCACGGCCTTTACCATCGTTGTCTCAATTCCTATTACCGACCTGTCCGGCATTTACAACCAAACATTTATCACCGCCACCTCAACCAGCAACGCAGCGGGAGTTGACAGCACGGTAGACATCATAAGCAACCCCGGCCTGGAATTTTCCCCCGATTACACCAGCTTTGGGGATCCCGACCAGGTAATAACCTATACCCACACCCTGACCAACACCGGCGCAACCGACACCTTTATCATCACCTTTGGCTCGCCACGAAATTGGGGACAAGCGGTAACGCCTGTTACCGTAACGTTGGGATACAATGAATCCGCCCAAATATCTGTTCAGGTGGTGGTAACCAGTTCTGCCCCAGCCGGTTTAACGGACATAATGACCGTGACGGCTACCTCCGTTAATTACGGCAGTTTCGGCGTCTTCAAAACCGTCACCGATACAACCACTGCCAACCCCACCGGCGGAAACCGGCACGTTTCTAACGGCGGTAGTGATACCGAAAACAACTGTCGGGTTTCGGGGCAACCCTGCGAAACCATCCTTTACGCCCTGGGTCAAGCCGCCGATGGCGATACAGTCTTAGTATCTCAGGGTACTTATGTTTTAACAGGGACTCTCCTTATCAACCAAAATATAAACTTGCGTGGCGGCTTCCAGCCCGTTAGTTTTCTTGAGCCGCCTGAGGGGTTTGATCCCGCTACAACCATTATTCAAAGGTCTGGCGGTTTTTTTGGACCCGGACTGGACATCATCGCTACTCCTCCAAGCCAACCCTTAATTGAAAACTTTACGCTTCAAGATTTTGACAACTCCGCCGGCGCCGGCGGGGGTATTTATGTAGAAAGTAACGCGGCCCCTACTCTGGCAAATCTAATCATTAAAGACAGCACAGCCGCCGATGGAGGAGCTATCTCCATCCAGAGCGGCGACCCGGCGCTAACCAATATAACCATTTCTAACACTACAGCCATTCGATGGGGTGGTGGTATTCACATTGATAGCGGCAGTCCAACCCTGGATAACATCTCTATTGCCGAAAGCGCAACCACCGGCGGCAGCGGGAAAGGCGGCGGTATTTATGTAAACAGCGGTAGTCCCACCGTTCAAAATAGCAGTATCACCGATACTGTCTCTATTCTGGGCGGGGGTATCTATCTGGAAAGCGGCAGCGCCATCCTGACCAACAGCACAATTTACAGCGCCGGCGCTACCACCGGCGGCGGTATTTACCAGGCGGGCGGCAACTTAACCCTGGCAGGCGGTATGGTTTACAGCGCCGGCGCTACCACCGGCGGCGGTATCTACCAGGCTGGCGGTAGTTTAACCGGGCAAAAACTCACGGTTTGGCAAAACAGCGCCACTGCCCAGGGTGGCGGGTTGTATCAGGTAGCCGGAACCACAATAATTTCTCAGACACGTGTCAACAGCAATACGGCCGGCGCCGGCGGCGGCTTGTACAGCGCAAGCGGCAGCCTGACCCTGTGGAACAACTTTATCTACGGTAACAGCGCCACTACCGGCAACGGTGGGGGAATTTACAAAGATGGAGGAACCCTAAACCTGGTCAACGACACCCTCTATGGCAACCAGGCGGCTAACCTGGGTGGCGGCGTATTTGATAACAACAGCGGCTCGTTGGTATTTTCTAATACCATTGTCGTTGCTAACCAGGCCAACACCGGGGGGGGAGTCTACCGCCTTAGCAGCGGGCCATCATCCATTGACTACAACAACTTCTGGAATAATAGCGCCGCTTCCTCTCCCAACCACAACTTACCCTCTGCCGGTTCAAATAGTATCTCATCCGATCCTGAATTTGTTGATGCAGCCAACGGAGACCTGCACCTAACTCTGGATTCGCCCTCTGTTGACGCAGCCGAACCCAACACTTTTCTAACAGCAGATATTGAAGACGACATACGTCCGGCAAATCAGGGCGTTGACATAGGCGCCGACGAAGTGACCGGCTGCCTGGCCAGAGTAATTGACCTGAGTAGAGTACCCCGGTTTGGGGGCAACGTCTTTGGTGTTTTACAGGAAGCCATTGACGCCGCCTCCGGCAGTGATATTGTGCAAATTTCCGGCGAATGTAGAGGCGTACATAGCCGACTGGTCGATGGGCAGGTACTTAGCCAGACTGTCTTTATTAGTAAATCCCTAACCCTGGAAGGGGGGTATAACAGCAGTTTCTCTAACGACCCAATCGGCAATCCGGGAAGTGTTGTACCCACTGCACTTGATGCCAGAGGGCAAGGCCGAACGCTTGTTATCACCGCTACCATTAGCGGCAACCCAAGCGTGAGCCTATTAAACCTGACCCTAACCAACGGCAATGCGCAAGGACTGGGCGGAGGCCCAGGCAATAACGATGCCGGCGGCGGTATCTACAACTACAACAGTTTCCTAACTTTGAACAGCGCCGTTATCACCAACAATCAGGCGGCATACGGGGGTGGAATTTACCACTTTAACGACACCGCAACCCCCAACATGCTCAATTTGGGCAACACCGGCCAAACAACCATTATCAGCAATACAGCCACCGGCGACGGCGGTGGCCTGTACATTGTAGACAACCAATCAACTGCTATCAGGCAAGTTACCTTTAGCCAAAACAACGCGGGCAGCAACGGAGGCGGACTTTACGTGGCCGGTAGTTCGTTGACCATTCAAAATGATAGCCGGTTTGAGCAAAACTCAGCCAACCAGGGCGGCGGATTTTATAATGCCGGCGGCTCACTAGTAATTAGCCAAACCACGCTGTACAGCAACACCGCCACCACCGGCGGCGGCCTTTATAATACCGGCACGCTAAACGGCGAGAGTTTGACCATAAACGGCAACTCAACTACCGGCAGCGGCGGTGGTCTTTATAACCATAGCAGCGGCCAATTATCCCTGGATAGCAGCCTTATTTTGACCAATACGGCCGGCGCCGATGGTGGCGGCCTGTACAATGTGGCCGGTAGCTCCTCCGGTCTGACCCTGATCAACTCCATTGTATTTAGCAATACTGCCGGCGGTAATGGGGGCGGGTTGTACAACCAGTCTGATTATCTGACGCTGCGTCACAACACCTTTTATGCTAACCAGGGCGACGGTATTTACCACGATGCCGGCACTTCATTGCCAGTCATCAACAGCACGATGATTGTTAGCAATACGGGGAATGGGATAACCAGCATTGCAACCGCGCCAACGTTTAAGTACAACGATGTTGTTGATAATGGCGGTGTTGATATAAGTGGCTTTTCGCCCCCGGCGCCCGATAAAAACATCTCGGCTACACCCAGCTTTATCTCTGTCGATCCGGCTAACCCCAACTTCCTGAGAATCAACTCCGGCTCCAGAGGTGAAGAGGAAGGCGACCCGGCCAGCCCCGTCACCGATGATATTGATGGGGACCCACGGCCTTCAAACCAGGATTTTGATATCGGCGTGGATGAAATAGCCGACTGTTTTGTGCAAATCAACGGCGTGCCGCCCACTTACGGAAAAGTTCAGGTAGCCGTTGGGCTAAGTAATCCGGGTGATGAAATCCGGGTGGCCGGTATTTGTCAGGGCGTTGATCCATTTGACGACTGGCAAACCGTCAGCCAAACGGTCTTTATAACCAAATCGCTGATTATCCGGGGCGGGTATACCAAAGATAACTTTACCACCTCAGACCCCATAGCTAATCCAACCATCCTGGATGCGCTAGACTTGGGCCGGGTAATTTACATTACCAATACGGCTCAAGTAACCGTTGCCGGCCTGCACCTGCAAAGAGGCAATGCCGGCGCGGCCGGCGGGTCTGAGGCAGGCAATGGCGGCGGGCTCTTTGTCGGCAACGGGGTCTTGACTATGACCCAGAACCAGGTCTACAGCAACACAGCCACCAACGGGGGCGCGCTCTACAACCAGGCCGGAACCGTCTATATTTTTGAGGATATCTTTACCAACACCCTGCCCTTTGGCATTTTTACTAATACGGCTACTACCGCCGGTGGAGCCATTTATAACGCTGGAGGGAATACCACGCTAGATACCGTTGATGTGCGTAATAACCAGGCTGCCAGCAGTGGCGGCGCGGTTTATCACGCCGGCGGCGCTACCCTGTTGCAAAACAACATTATCCGTAATAACTCGGTTTCTACCGGCGACGGCGGGGCTATTTACAACGCCGCCGGCGGCCTGACAGCCTGGCACAACACCATCTACTCAAACTCTGCCGGCGGCGATGGCGGCGGCCTCCACACCACAACCGGCGACCCTGACGTGCGAAATAATATCTTCCGCAATAATTCCGACGATGTTATTTTCAGTACCACGCCCTACACCATAACATACAACAACTTCTCCGGGTCCGGCAGCAACTCTGGCGGTAGTGTCACGTTTGACGCCACCAATCTTGTTGGAGATCCTTGGCTGGCAGCAGACCCGGTAAATGCCTTTTTCCGCATCCCGGATAACTCCCCCGTTATTGATCAGGGCGACCCAACCATGCCGGCCTTCCAGGACTTTGAAAACGACTACCGCCCCGGCGACCAGAACTTTGACATGGGCGCCGATGAACGGCGTAGTTGCTGGGCGAAGGTTACGAGTTCTGGAATCATTTACGGCAACATCCAACGGGCTATTGATAATAGCCAGCCCGACGACACAATTCTGGTTACGAGGGGAGAGTGTCGGGGCGTCCACACTTATTTTGATGGCGCGAAGACACTCAGCCAAACCGTTCACATTACGCACAACCTGACTCTGCAAGGCGGCTATACACGCGATTTCAGTTCCCAGGTCGGCGGACCCCTGAGTCAATTCGATTCAACGGCCACTACCCTTAACGCTAGAACCCTGGGCCGGGTTATCCTGGTCACCGGTAGCATAACTGTTGACATACATAGATTTATTGTAACCAACGGCGATGCCACCGGTCAGGGCGGCGGTCCCGGTGGCGGTGATGCCGGCGGCGGATTTTACCACAACGGCGCTCAGGGCCTTATAGCACACGTTGATTACTACAATAATACAGCAGCCTATGGCGGCGCCTTTTTTAACAACGGCAATACCTTTACTATGGATAATAGCTGGATTCGATACAACCAGGCTATTACAGACGGCGGCTCCATCTATAATGCAACCGGCGATATGACGATTAACGGGGCAACCGTTGTATTCAGCAGCACCGTTGGCAGATGGGGCGGCGGTATATTTAACGATAGCGGTAATTTGACCCTGGAAAACAACAGTGAACTCGACCAGAACCAGGCCGATCAAGGCGGCTTCTTCTACAACGCCGGCGGTGTTGTCACAATGACAAATAATACCGTCACCAACAATACCGCCACAAGCGACGGCGGCGGTATTTATAATGCCACTGGCGTAATCACAATGACAGACATCAACCTTTCTAATAACAGCGCCGGCAGCAATGGCGGCGGTATTTATAACAACACCGGCCAAATATCCGTGGGAACTCACACCGAAGATGCGATAAATACCACCGGCAATACCACGGGGAATACAATTAACGGCAATCAGGCGATTAATGGCGGTGCGATTTATAATAATAGCGGTCAAGTGTCGCTGCTAAAAAATACAATTAACAATAACACTGCCATTGTTGCCTCTGCGGGTCAGGGCGGCGGTCTTTATAACGGCTCCGGCGGAACCGTGACGATAGACCGGGGTAACGCCTTCTATGACAACAGCGCCCACCAGGGCGGCGGTATCTACTACACCGGGGGCAGCGGCAGCCTGACTATGCACAACACGCTGGTTTACACCAACACGGCCCAGGACCAGGGCGGGGGCCTATATATTGGCGGCGATAGCCCCGAAATCCTGCACAACACCTTCTATCAAAATGCGGCGACAGCCTCCAGCACAGGTCAAGGTGGGGCCATTTACATTTCCGGTGGCGGAACGCCCACCATTAAAAACAACATTTTCGATGCCAACATAGCCGATATAGGCAGCGCTATCCGTAAGGCCGGAAGTGGCGGAACCTATAATTACAACGACTATTGGCCCGGCGCTGGAAGCAGCCAGGCTTCAGGGATCACTGTTGGAGCCAACAGTCTCAATGAAGACCCATCCTTTGTGGATGCTGCCGGCGGCGATTTTCACCTGTCCTCTACCTCTCCCATTATTAATCGGGCTGAGGCCGGGTTGGGCGTAGCGCATGATTTTGAAAACGACCCTCGGCCGGTAAACGGCGCGCCGGACATAGGCGCCGATGAAAACGACGCCTGTCTGGTTCAGTTGGTACAGACAGACTCAGACGGCGACTCTGACCCCTTAACAGGCAACCTGGCCGATGGCCCCATTTTTGGCAGTGTTCAGGCAGCTCTGAATACAGCCACGCTTAGTCAAACAATTAGGGTGGCTGTAGGCGCCTGCCAGGAGAACATTACCATCGACAAACTTGTAACCATTGATGGCTCCTGGCTAAATGATTTCTCAGCGCCATTTACAGTGGATATACCCGATATCGGCCCGGTCCGCTATATTGCTACAACCATTGACGGCGGTAACAACGGCTCGGTAGTCGACATTCAAGCCTCGGCCCAAGCGCCCACCCTTTCCTACCTACTGCTTCAAAACGGCAACACCGCCGGCAACGGCGGCGGCATTAAAAGCCGGGCTAATCTAAATCTTATCAACTCCACAGTATATTCTAACTCGGCAGTTTGGGGAGGCGGCATCTTCTTAGAAGACGGCTTGGGCATTGTTGCCACCTTAAGCACCGGCGAAAGCCAGGGTGTAGAAGTTACAAATAACCGGGCCACCAGCCTGGTAGGCGGCGGTATTTACGTTGGCACAGATAACACCCTTAACATGAGTGGCGGCGAAGTTTCCCAAAACACCGCCCCTGTTGGCGGCGGCATCTATAATGCTAATGGTATTACAGCCACGTTATGCGGCGTTAATATTTCTCGCAACAACGCCACCGGAGGAAACGGTGGGGGGGTGTATAACGACGATAACAGCGTGGTTAACATTCCCGGCAGCCTTATCAACAACAACACAGCCAGTGTCCACGGCGGTGGTTTGTATAACGGCCCCAATAGCGATATAACCATCACCGACGGCAGCATTTCCGACAACACGGCCGGCGGAAACGGCGGTGGGATGTATAACGACAGCGGCAGCAGCATTGATATTGGCGGCGGCGCGCCAATTGATAGCAACCAGGCTAATCACGGCGGCGGCGTTTATAATACCAATGCCACCTTTGTTTTAAGACAAAAACGGCTTAACAATAATCAGGCCACGGATGCCAGCGGAGACGGCGGCGGCATTTACGCCGATTTAAACAGTGTTTTAACCACAACCAATTTGGGCCTCTACAACAATTCGGCTAATGATGATGGGGGCGGTCTCTACCAAATTGGTAACACCCAGTCAGCCCACTACCACGCCACCATCCGCCAAAATCACGCCGATGATCAAGGCGGCGGCGTTTATGCCGGCGGCGTTTCTGCGGTTATTAGCGCCAGTATTATGGCCTTTAACACCTCCGGCGGCGATGGCAGTGGTATTTACGGAGCCGGAGCCAGTATCCCCGTAGATTACACCCTGAGCTGGTTAAATGGGTATAGCGGTACCACGTTTATTCCAACCAATACGCCAACACCGGCCGATCCCAAATTTAGAAACACCGCCGGCGACCTTTATTACAACTCTCCGGCCATTGACGCCGTGCCCACAACAGCATCTCACGTTACCGTTGACAGAAACCTTGACCCCCGTCCCCAAATGTGCGCTAAAGATATGGGGCGCGACGAGTACGGCGTAGGCGCAAGGGCCATGACCTTTGTCGATAGCCCCACCCCCTTGGGAACAACCCTGGCCCCGAATGATTTCATAACCTATACCTTCTCTCTTAGAAACGACAGTGAGAATTGGTTCGATTTATCCAATGAGAGTTCCTCTTGGGGGATTGGCACCGGCTTTACCGAAACCATCGTCATAACTGCTACCACTTCCCAAAATTGGGCAGAGATTGTATCCATTCAAGGCGCAACCAATGTGGTCAGCCAGACAACGACCAAACCGCACACAGCCACCTTTGACCTGGGGCCGGGAGACACGGCCACCATACAGGTAAAGGTGTCGGTGCCAATTGGCGCTGCCGCTAACCTGGTCGATTCAACCGCCATCCAATATGAAACATTGCAATGCGCTGATTATACGGGAGTAGCCGCACCAGCCGGCGCCAGCGACCCAGCCGAAACCCGGGTGATAGAAGACTTTGATTTTGTCATAGAACCTGATAATACCGGCGCAGCCCTGGCCGGCGAATCTATAACTTATACCCACATCATCACCAACATCGGCAATGTGCAAGATACCTACACCATCTTCCCCAAGGCCGGGTTCTACGCTTCGGGCCAAATTATTACCCCGGCTTCCGGCCAGCTTACTCTGGAGCCAAAGGGAAGCGGACAATACACCGGCGCCATTGTGATTAGAGTCGACATTAGACCAGAAATAGCCGGTGGTCTGATTGATGTTACATCTGCCATAGCGCAATCCAACAGCACCAGCAACCAAAAAGCCGCTGCCAATACTACGGCTATTGGGACCATCACCGGGACACGCTTTGTTAATGCTATTGGAGGTAGAAACTCCATAGTGCGCGAAGATGAATTAGCCCCGCCGTCACCGGACCTTGACGATAACAATTGTACCGTATCAGGCAAACCCTGTCTCACTATTCAACACGCCATTAACCAGGCGGCTCCCGGCGACGTCATCAAAATTGCCCAGGGTACTTACACCGACACGGTCACCACAACTTATAAAACCCTGCCCCTAACCCAAACCATCTTTATCACCAAACCCGTTACCCTGCGCGGCGGCTACGAGTCACCCGATTATCTGGACCCCCCTGACCACCTGACCAACACCACCTATATCGACCCGCAAGGCCAGGGACGGGGCATCTTTATTGCCGAGGAAGTACAAGCCGGCGGCTCAATCACCATAGACCGGCTCTTTATCCGCAACGGCAATGCCGGACAGGGCGGTGGGACAAATGCCGGCGGCAACATCTACAACGAAGGAGCAGACCTGACTCTCAGCGCCAGTCGCCTTTACAACGGTTCGGCTACAAATGGGGCCGGTCTCTACAACGCCGGTAACAACCTGCTGCTACAAAACAGCCTGCTCTACAGCAACACCGCCACCGCCAACGGCGGCGCGCTTTACATCACCGGCACGGCCACCCTGCAAAACAACACCTTTGTCGACAATCAAGCCGTTAATGGCGGCGCTATCTACATCACCGACAACGGCAACGTGTCGATCCAAAATACAATTTTTGCCACTAACACGGCTGCCAGCGGCGGCGCGGTTGAAGCGTCAACCGCAGGAACACAACCCAATCTTGATTATAACCTTCACTTTGGCAACGGCGCGTCAGACGTGGTTAATGGCAGCGAGTTAAATAGGGTGGCGGGCGATCCTAATCCCCAATTTGTGGACCCGCCATACCTCTACATAGCCGGCACATCCCCGGCCAGAGACGCCGGTACAACCATTGCCGGTTTAACCATTGACCACCAAAATAGCGCCCGCCCGCTTGGTCTGGGCTATGACATCGGCGCGTATGAGCGCGTGCCGGTGCAACGGGTCTTATTCTACAGCGACACCGTGACCATCATTGCAGAAGGCCAGATGGTTGTTATCACGCACACCCTGCTCAATGATGGCGACATGGCCGACACCTTCATTATCGACGCCGCCAGCAGCCTGGGCGGTTGGACCATTAACTACGACCAACCGCTAACCTATCCCATCGCGCTTACCCCCGGCCAAAGCCAAACCGTGGTGGTAACCTACACCGCGCCGGCAGGCTCAAGCGGGCAAATTAACACTACCGTCATCACCGCCGCCGGCAACGGAAGTCAGGCCACGGTGCAGGATGTGGTAATTGTCAGTTCGCCCCGGTGGGAAATTGGCAAAGCGGTTACGCCCGGCAATACGGTGCAACCCGGCGGTCTGCTCACCTACACCATCACCATCACCAACACCGGCGAGCAAGACACAACCGGCAGCTACACCATTACCGATGAACTACCGGCGAACACCAACTTTGTCGCTGCAATTGGGTCGTCGCCGGTTATGACTACCCCGGTTGTAAAATGGATTACGGACACGGTTGTATTTAGTAATAACGGAACTATCTCATTTACCTACGTTGTTACCGTCAGCAAACCGCTAACGCACGGCACAAAGATTGTCAACCAGGTCTATACCATTACCGGCGGCAGCGCCTTTACCGACGCCGCGGGCGCGCCGGTCACGGTTACTGTTGACGCCCCGGCTGTGTTGAGCATTACCAAAACCGCCAATGTCGACACCGTGCAGCCCGGCGATTACCTGACCTACACCCTGACCATCACCAACAATGCCTCTTCTCTGGGACCGGCGTTGGGTGTGGTTATCAGCGATGTGCTGCCGGCCAACGCAGTTTATCAATCAAGTGGCTTTGTGCCTCCGGCCACGGGCAACTTTACTCCAACAGGCAACCTCCTGCAATGGGAATTAACCAATCCTCTAACCGTGGGCAATTGGGCGCAGGTGACGGTCACGGTGCGAGTCACCAGCCCATTGGCGGCTCAAACTATTTTGACCAATACCTTTGGCGTCACGGCCGGCAACGCTATTACCGCGCCATTTGGTTTGCTAACCACTACCATCGCCTCAACCAATAACATCACCCTCAGTAAAACGGTGCAACCGGCCTTTGTCGTTCCGGGCGGAACCGTGACCTACACCATCACCCTGACCAATAGCGGCAACGGCATAGCCACTGTAACCCTAACCGACCAGCTACATTCATTCTTTAGTCCTAACAGCGTGGTCTATCCCAGTGTTGTTGTGCCGGGTCGCACCTGGAGCATAAGCCAGGGCGTAACCCTGGTCTCCTTTACGGCCACCGCGCCAATTACAGAAGGCGACTACTACAACCAGACCATCACCGCTACCTATGACCTGAGCCAGACAATTGTGAGCAACACGGCGCCGGTATCTGTTACGTCGCCTAGCCTGTCAATTACCAAGACGGTGGGTCTAACCAACAATCCGGCTCAACGGGGCGACCCGATTACTTACACCATTGTGGTAGCTAACAGCGGCCTGGTAGACGCTGCCAACGTCAACATTACCGACACCCTCCCCAACTTTGTCGATGGCTCTGGTTTGAATCAAACGGTGACTGTCACCGCCGGAGAGAGCGTCACCTTTACCATTCCGGCTACCGTGGCTAACAATGCTCCCTATGCCACTACCATTAGCAATACCGCTTACTACACGCATACATCCGGCGGTAATCAAAGCAGCATCACCTTCACCATCGAGCTGACTCCTCCGGCCAAATTGGCAATCAGCAAAACGGTGCAGCTTACCAACAACCCGGCTGTGCAGGGCGATCCGATTACCTACACCATTGTGGTGGCTAACACCGGCGGGCTGGACGCTGACAACACCAACATTACCGACACCCTGCCTGCCTACGTCAACGGTTCTCCCCTAAACCAGACGGTGACCGTCACCGCCGGTGAGAGTGTGACCTTCACCATTTATGCGACCGTATCGAATAGCGTACCCTACAACACCATCATCACAAATACAGCCTACTACACCCATACCTCCAGCAATGGCACTGACAGCGAATCCTTTGCTATAACAGGGCCGCCGGCGGCTACGCTGGACATCACCAAAACGGCGCAATTAACCAACAACCCGGCCCAACAAGGCGATTCAATTACCTACACCATTGTGGTGGCTAACAACGCAGGTCTGGATGTCAGCAATATCCGCATCACCGATAGCTTGCCGGTCTACATTGACGGTAATGATCTGGACCAAACGGTAACTATCACCGCCGGCGAGAGCATCACCTTCACCATCAATGCTACCGTATCTGCAACCGCGCCCTACAACGCTATCATCACCAACACCGCCTACTACACCCAACCCTCCGGCGGCGGGCAAGACAGCGATACCTTTACCGTGCAGCCGCCGTTGTCGCCAAGCGATTTGACCATTACCAAGACGGTGCAGTTAACTAACGACCCGGCCCAACAGGGCGCCCCAATTACCTACACCATTGTGGTGGCTAACAAGGGCAGCCTGGACATCGCCAACGTCCGCATCACCGATACCTTGCCCGGTCTTGTCACCGGCGGCGCTGACCTGGATAAGACGGTGACGGTTACAGCCGGAGAAAGCATCACCTTCACCATCAATGCCGCCGTGTCTGCCGTCGCGCCCTACAACGCCATTATCACCAACACCGCCTACTACACCCAACCCTCCGGCGGCGGCAACGACAGCGACTCCTTCACTGTATGGCCGCCGTCACCGGGCGATTTGACCATCACCAAAACGGTTGCCGTGAGCAGCGCCCCGGTTAAACTGGGCGATCCAATCACCTACACCATCATTGTCACCAACAACGCCGGGTTAGATGTCAGCAATATCCGCATCACAGACACCCTGCCGGTCGAGGTCATCGGCGCTGATTTGGACCGGACCGTAACCATTACCGCCGGTGAGGGCATCATCTTCACCATCCCGGCTATCGTGTCGCTATCCGCGCCTTATAGCCAGGCTATTACCAACACCGCCTACTATACCCAACCCTCCGGCAGCGGCTCGGCCGGCGCCTCCTTTGTTACAGAACCAGCGCCGTCGGGCGTCCTGCTGATTACCAAAACGGTACAAATCAGCGGCGCCGTGGTGGTACAGGGCGACCCAATCACTTACACCATTGTGGTGGCCAATAGCGATGTTATAAGCGTCACAAATGTTCGCATCACCGACACCTTGCCTACCTACATTAACGGGTCTAACCTGAACGTGACAGAAACCATCACCGCCAACGACCGGATAACCTACACCATCAATGCTACCGTGTCTGCAACCGCGCCACACAACGCCATCATCACCAACACCGCTTACTATTCCTACGCTTTCGGCACGGGACAGGATAGCGCCTCCATCACCGTGCAGCCGCCATCGGCGGGCGACTTGGCCATTACCAAAACGGTAGCGGTAAGTAGCTCTCCAGTCATTCAGGGCGACCCGATCACCTACACCATTGAGGTGGCTAACAGCGGCACATTGGACATCAGCAACATCCGCATCACCGACACCCTGCCTGCCGATGTCACCGGCTCTAACCTGGACCAGACGGTGACCATTACCGCCGGTGAGAGCATAACCTTCACCATCAATGCTGCCGTGGTTGCAACCGCGCCCTACAACGCCATTATCACCAACACCGCCTACTACACCCAACCCTCCGGCGGGGGCAACGACAGCGCCGCTTTCACCATCCAGCCGCCATCGGCGGGCGATTTGTCCATCACCAAGACCGTGCAACTAACCAACAACCCGGCCCAGCAGAACGACCCAATCACCTACACCATCGAGGTAGCCAACGACGGCACATTGGACATCGCCAACGTCCGCATCACCGACACCCTGCCCGCCTACATCACCGGCTCTAATCTGGACCAAACCGTGACCATCACCGCCGGCGAGAGCGTAACCCTCGTCATCCCGGCCACTGTGGACGCAACCGCGCCCTACAACGCCGTTATCACCAACACCGCTTACTACAGCCAGACTTCCGGCAGCGGCAATGACAGCGCCGCTTTCACTGTGCAGGGGCCGTCACCAGGCAGCTTGACCATCACCAAGACGGTTGCCGTGAGTAGCTCTCCGGTCATTCAGGGCGACCCAATTACCTACACCATTGAGGTGGCTAACGGCAGCGGCCTGGACATCGACAATGTTCGCATCACTGATACCATGCCGACCTATGTCACCGGCTCTAATCTGGACCAAACGGTGACGATTACCGCCGGTGAAAGCGTTACCTTCACCATTCCCGCCACCGTGATTGCCACCGCGCCCTATAACGCCATCATCACCAACACCGCTTACTACAGCCAAAGCTCCGGCAGCGGCTTCGACACCGCCACCGTCACTGTGCAACCGCCGTCGCCGGGCGATTTGTCCATCACCAAGACCGTCCAACCGAGCAACGACCCGGCCTTGCGAGGCGACTCGATTACCTACACCATTGTAGTGTCCAGCAGCGCCGGGCTGGATGTCAGCAACATCCGCATCACCGACACCCTACCCGCCGATGTCATCGGCGGCAACCTGGATCAGACAGTCACTATCACCGCCGGAGAAAGTATCACTTTCACCATCCCGGCTACTGTGTCTGCAACCGCGCCTTATAGCCAGGTCATCACCAACACCGCCTACTACACCCAGGCCTCCGGCGGCGGCAACGCCAGCGCCTCCTTCAACACGCTGGCAGCGCCACCGGCCAACCTGACCATAACCAAGACCGTCGCCCCAACCCAAGCGGATCCGGGCGGAACCATCACCTACACGCTGACCTTTGTTAACAACGGCCCCTCCACCGCCGAGAATGTCATCATCACCGACCAGATTCCGGTGACAGTCACCGGCCTCAACGTCATCAGCAGCGGGGTAGCCATTACCCGCACCGGCGGCACAACCTTTAGCTGGCAGGTGCAAAACTTGGCTCAGGGTCAGGGCGGTATCATCACCGTTAGCGGCCAGGTTAACCTGGGCTTAAGCGCCGGTTACATTTTCACCAACACGGCAACCATCACCGGGAGTACGGCTGACACGGATACGCTTGACAATACGAGTCAAGCGGGCGTAACCATCCTAAACGTTGCCCCGGTTGCCAATGACGACACCTTTAATACGCCAGAAGACACCCCGCTTAACGGCACGCTCACCGCCATCGATAACAATAACGCCCCATTGACTTACAGCATCGTTACCAACCCCGTCACCGGCACGGTGGTCATCACCAACCCGCTTAGCGGCGGCTTTGTGTACACCCCGCCCAACAACTACAACGGTACCGTTACCTTTACCTTCATTGTCAGCGATACCGGCACGCCAACGCTAACCGATACGGCCACGGTCACAATTACCGTCGACCCGGCCAACGACCCGCCGGTAGTCAACGACCAGACTTTCTCGGTAGATGAGAACAGCCCGAACGGAACCCTGGTCAATTTTGTCATTGCCAACGATCCGGAACTGGGACCCCTGACTTATACCATTACCGCCGGCAATACCAACGGCTCTTTTGCCATCGGCCCGACCAACGGCTTGATCACCGTCAACAACAGCAACGAGCTAGATTACGAAACAACAATGACGTATTACCTGACCGTTGTAGTGAGCGACACCGGCAACCTGACCGACACGGCCATCATCACCATTGCCATCAACGACGTCAACGAACCGCCAACCATCACCCTTATCGCCGACCAGTTTACCGGCGTTGGTATTCCTACTCCGCCCATCACATTCACCATCGGCGACCCGGAAACCCCTGCCGCCAGCCTGGTCATTACCGTGACATCATCTAACCAAACCCTGGTACCCGATGCCAACATAGGGCTGGGTGGCTCAGGGGCCAATCGCACCCTGGTTATCACCCCCACCGCCAGCCAAACCGGCACAACAACCATTTCCATCACGGTCAGCGACACCTCGTTATTCACGGTCGAGACCTTCTTGCTTACCGTTGATAAACCAGAAAAACCGTACCTAATTAGCCCGCCCGATGGCACATTTACCAATAACAATCCCGTCTTCTTTGACTGGAGCGACGTGACATATTCAGGGCCTTTAACCTACAATATGATGATTACCGGGCCGGCCACCACACAAATATCCACGACGGGGATAAGGTCTTTGAATCTGGACCTGGATACCCTGGATGGCGATGGTCGCTACACCTGGACTGTACGAGCGATAGACCAGCTAGGACAGAGCAGCGGCTACACCGATACCTGGACTGTGACGCTAGACCGCGTAGCGCCCGCTCCGCCGCCAAACCTGACCTCGCCATCAGATGGGCAAACCATCACTACCACGCAACGCCCCGCCTTTGATTGGGATGACTCGTCCGATGCACTCTCCGGACCGGTTACGTACACCATCATCATCACCAACAGCAGCGGTACTCCCAGTATCTCTACAACCGCCACGTCGGTGTTTACCCCCGGCAGCAATCTGACCGCCGGCGTCTACACCTGGACTGTGATTGCCTATGACCGGGCCGGTAATACTGCCAGTTCGCAGGTGTTCACTGTGGCAATACAAGCTACTACAGGCGACATTTACCTGCCAATTATCTTCAATAATAGCACTGGCGGTGGTGGCGGCGGCCTACCAGACCTGTGGGCCAAGGATTTGATTATAGAATGGGCCGGTACACCAGGGCCAACAACACCGGTAACATTCAAGGTTGTCATTGAAAATATTGGCGGAAGTACTGTTAATGTTAATCCTGCTGACTTCTTCTGGGTCGACTTTTACATCAATCCTACATCATTCCCCACAGAAGCAGGACACCTTTGGGGCACGCTTTGTTCAGCCAATACGTGCTACGGTTTGGCCTGGCAAGTGGGAGCAACCTTAGCGCCGGGAGCAGTTATCACATTAACTTCTGCCGGCGGCGATCCCTATCTGGCGCCGCCGCCTGATACCAACTGGCCTGGATTCTTCAACCAGAGCGGCACCCAGAATGTAGGCGTTTATGTTGACTCGTGGGGTGGGCTTGGCGTACCTGAAGGCTACGTTGTGGAAAGTAACGAGACGAATAACTCCAGGACCAGTGTTACTGTAACAGGATTTGGACTTACACTAGATCTGCAAGACCTAAATACAGATAAACCGCCTACTACTCGTCCTTTACCAAATAAATAGGGCGTGTTTCAAATGAGTCGAACTTGTAGGGGCGAATGGCATTCGCCCAACGCCCCTACAACTGGACTGAAACACACCCAATAACACAGTAATTCACCTGTGTCTTGACATTATGTCAAAAATACGTATATAATTAGGTTAGCCCCTTCATCACCTATCTGTTTCAGATGGATGCGTCCCAAAATTGGGGAAAGCACGGGGGGCACGGGGGGTATCCCCCCGAATCCCCCCTGGTTTATCCCAGTTTCCTAGAATCTGGGACGCACCCGTTATAGATAGCAAGCCACAAATAAAAAGAGGCACACATAATGAAAAAGATGATAAACCTACAAAAGATAGCTTTTATCTGTATTTGTTTAATGCTCACCCAAAGCCTATTTGTTGTCAGCTATGTTTTAGCGCGGGGAGCCAACCACCCAATAACACAACCGCCGCCCAGGACACCAACATCGCCCGATGGCGGCGGCGGTGGCGAAGATAGCGATGATGGCGACAAAAGCGATACCGTACCCGCCCCTGCCGGAGCGCGGATATCGGGCTTTGTGTACAACTACTCCAGCGCCGCTTATGAAGGCGGCGTGACGGTTGTTGTTGATGGAGGGGGGTGGCAGATAGAAACCGTCACCGACAGCAACGGTTTTTATCAAATTGGTGATTTGGGAGCGGGTCGAGCCGTGATAAGTTTACGCTTACCGCCGGCAGGCCCTCAACCGGCCACTATTAACTGGCCCGTTCGACTGGTTAGCGAAGCCGATGAACACGTAAATCTTGGTTACTACTGGGGAGATGATCCCCCAATCCCCGTCATTCTTCTGGGCGATTTAATGGATAACCGGCTGGCCGTTCAAATAGAAAATCGCACCCCGGTAACAGCTACCGGCGGGCTGGTAGAAATTTTGCCCCCAACCTACGTAAAAGTATCTCCGCCGGTTGAAATTGACAAAGGCAACGTGGCAAGTTTTAACCCACGGCGTTTCCAATTTAATGTAACAGATATCCCACCCGGTGGCAGTGTATCAATTAACGCTCTGCTGCAACAGGCAGAAACCGCTATGCAGGTCGCCCAGACCGCACCCAAAGTGCGGGTTACTTTTACCTACGATCAGCAAATTACGCCTCAGGTCATTGAAATTGACCTGAGCGATTCTCTGATACCCGCAGCGCTAATTCTGGCCGACTCGCCCCAAGACGCTGAAGATGCCGCGCTTGACCAGGCAGCATCCCCGGAGGATATCTCGTCCGAGACGGTTCATCAGGCCACTCCCGCCGGCCAAGGGGCTTCTCAAGCGTCTATATCATCTACGCCGGTTCCACCTTCGCCTGACCCATCAGAAAGTCAGGTCGCTGTCCCTGAACAGGATACGCCCGAAGCTGCTCCAACCGTTTTATCCCCGGCTCAGGATGCTTCTCCCGGCGAGGCAACGCCCCAACCGCCTGGGATTGCACCTTTACCGGAAACCGGCAGTAACCAAACCACCTCAGACTTTGTCAAACTCTCACTGTCTGCTCTACTGACGTTGGGGTTGGGTATTGGCGGCTGGCGGGCGATGAGAACCAAACGTTAAGCCAGTTTTTCTTCAACACAAGAATTGGTCAACCGGCCCAACCCTTCAATCTCAATAGTAACCTCGTCGCCATCTTTCAAAAAAAGTTTAGGCGAGCGAAAGACGCCCACGCCATCCGGCGTGCCGGTGGTGATGATATCGCCCGGCAGCAAGGTGAAGGCCCGGCTAATGTATTCGATGAGAAAAGGAACGTCAAAGATCATTTCAGCCGTGTTGGAGTCCTGCACAACCTGCCCGTTGAGCGTGCAGCGAATAGCCAGCTTGTTCGGGTCGGCTATTTCATCTTTGGTGACCAGGTATGGGCCAAGCGGGCAGAAAGTATCCAAAGATTTGCCCCGCACCCACTGGCCGTCGCCAAATTGTAAATCCCTGGCGCTGACATCGTGGCAAATGGTATAGCCGGCCACGTAGTCCAGAGCTTTAGCCTGGCTAATGTGTCGCGCCCGACGCCCCATAACCACAGCCAATTCAGCCTCAAAATCCACGCGGCTGGTCAAGTCGGGGTTCCACCGAATAGTCTCCCCCGGACCAATGACAGCGGTTGAGAACTTGGTAAATATTATGGGCGACTTGGGCGGCTCGACATTTTGCTCCCGGCAATGGTCCATATAGTTCAGCCCAATGGCTATAACCTTGGATGGATTTAGAACCGGAGCCAGAATGGTCACGGTATCAAGCGACATTGTTTGCCCGTCGGTCAAAGCCTGTTCAACGGTAGAACGAGCTGTCTCAAACCCGGCCTCGCCTAATTCCAAAAAGCTGCGCATATCGGCCGGCAAATCGCCTGATGATATTTCAGCAAGATCGACAACCTGATGGTCAACAACCGCGCCAAGACGCGGGCCGTTGCCGGTCTTAAATGTAATCAATTTCATTTTTTTATAATCCCTCTTCTCTGTTAAAGTTTTATCTCATTTTCACTAATAATTTCCCCTGATCCAATGATCAGGTTGGGGGCCTGTTTTTGTAGAATAACAGCAATACAATCAACCTCAATTGCCACGTTGGGCGGCAACACAGCCTGAATGGTGGTCCGGGCCGGATAGGGTTCTGTGAGATACTCCTTGTAAATTTCATTCATCTCAGCAAAATTTTTAAGATCGGCTAAAAAGATGCCGACCTTTACCGCGTGCTCCCACGAAGTACCGGCTGCTTCCAGCAGTGCGCCAACATTATTAAAGGCTACTTTGGCTTGTTCCCGAAAGCTGCCCCGTTGAAATTCGCCAGTTTCCGGGTTAACCGGAATCTGGCCGGAGATATAAACCGTTGGCCCGTCGGCCAGAATTGCCGGCGAATAAGGCGCTATGGCTTTTGCTCTGTTTTTGGTAGTGATCTGTTTTCGCAATGTTTTCTCCTAACCCGGATAAACCGGAATGGCGAATGTGGCGAATGAAAGGCCGACCCATTTTCGCCATTCGCTTATCCGCAAATTTGCCGCGTTTACAATGATTTTTCTTGCCCAAAAAACAAGGATTCTAAGGTGCTAACCTCCCAACAAGGCAGTCTAGCCCAGAAAATCGCTGAAAGCAATTCCGCCTAAAGGCAAAGGTTTGTAACCTGTATTCTGGAACAATAAAACAACTCCCAAATATTTAGTTGTACCCCGGAGGCCGGCTTACCTGAGCAGGCATCCGGCATTTCTTCCGGCAAAATCTGCCTTATTGTCTGCCGGTGAACAAACAATAAGAGAACCAGGCGAGTATAGATAAAACCCCAAAAAATGGTATAATGGACGCAGGCAACTCGACCCGTCTTTGGCAAAAGTCGCAGAAACAGGATTCTAACAGAATGAATAACGAACATAGCTTGAAGGCAAGGCAGAGCCAATATCCGCCTATGAAGTGTTGGGAATGAGAAGCGTGAAATGAATCAGGGATGAATTTGCTATGACAAAACCCAAGAAAAACACAATTCTGATTGTCGATGATGAGCCAAACACCCTGAAGGCGTTGAACAGTTGTTTACGCGAGGCCGGATTTAAGGTGTTGACGACTAAAAGCGGAGAAGCCGCGCTCAAGCGAGTTGCCCGTATCAAGCCGGACCTCATCCTTTTGGAAGTAAAAATGCCCGACTTGGATGGTTTTGAGACATGCCGCCGCCTGAAGGCTAAACAAGCCACCAGGGATATTCCTATTATCTTCCTGACCGGAGCTATGTCGCCCGCGGATAAGATCAAGGGGTTTGAACTGGGCGGGGCGGATTACATCACCAAGCCCTTTCATCCTGACGAGGTATTAGCTCGTGTCATTATACATTTGACTACTCGCAGCTTACAAAAGCAACTTGAGGCGCAAGATGCTCAACTACAACAAGAAATTGTTGAGCGGGAGCGGGTAGAGGCGACGCTGCGGCAAGCAAACGTTGAACTGGAGACCCGCGTCAGGAAACGCACAGTGGAACTTTTAACAGCCAACCAGCAGTTGAGAAAGGAAATTGCCGAACGGGTGCAGGCAGAAAAGTCGCTACAGGCCAGCAAAGAATTATACCAGCAGATGTTTGATCGGCATGGGTCGGTCATGCTACTCATTGACCCAAAAACCGGGGCGATTGCGAAGGCCAATGCGGCCGCCCAACGGTTCTATGGTTACACCCGGACAGAACTGGAATCGCTGACAATTATGGACATCAACACCTTCACGCCAGAGCAAGTGGCTCAAGAAATGGAACAGGCGATAGCGGAAAAACGCAACCACTTCCTCTTCAAACACCGCCTGGCTACCGGAGAAATCCGGGACGTTGAGGTTCATTCCGTACCTGTCATTAACGTTCAGGGACATCGACTGCTTTACTCTATCATTCACAATATCACCGAGCGGGTGCAGGCGGAGGAAGCCTTGCAGAAATACCGCGACCACCTTGAAGAACTGATAGCAGAGCGCACCGCCGAACTAACCAGGGCCAATGAACAACTTCACCAGGAAATCGCTGAACGGATGCAGGCAAAGCAGAAAATCCAACAGCAAAATGAGTTTCTGAACAATATCATCGAATCGCTGGTTGATCCCTTTTATGTCATCAACGTGGATGATTACACTCTTCAAATCGCCAATTCAGCCGCCCGGGCTTTAGGGACAATAGAAATGAGAACTTGCTATGCCCTGACGCATCACTGGAGCGAACCTTGTGGTGGTCTGGAACATCCCTGTCCCCTGGCAATTGTCCAAAAAACAAAGGGGCCGGTTATGGTAGAGCATATTCATTTTGATGAAGCGGGCAACCTAATTAATGTTGAAGTACACGGCTATCCCATTTTTAATGATCAAGGTGATATTGTCCAGATGATTGAATATATACTGGACATCACCGAGCGCAAACAAGCAGAAGATGAGCGTGAGAAACTGATTACTGACCTGCAAGAAGCCCTTGACAACATCAAAACACTCAAAGGCTTGCTCCCCATTTGCGCCCACTGCAAAAAGATTCGTGATGATGAAGGCTATTGGCAGGATGTGTCGGTCTATATTCGAGACCATTCTGAAGCAGAGTTCAGCCACGGTATCTGTCCGGATTGTATGAAAGAATTTTATCCCGATTTTTACGAAGAGGAGGTATAGCAATCTATGAGCCAACTAACCAAACCGCCACCCCCGCGCTCGCGGCGGGAAAAAATATTGACCACCGGCCTGATGGTGGTGGGCATCATTTTGATTATCTTCTTTGGCTTTCGGGCGGTGCGCTCTTTTCTGCGCATCCAATTTACAAGCCTGGAGCCGGGCGTCACCGATGTTGAACTTATTCGCGGCTGGATGACAATCCCCTACATTGCGGCTGCCTATGACGTGCCGGAAGAGTACATCTTTGAGCAAATTGGTATTCCCCAAGAAGGTAATCAAGATAAGGGCCTGTACCGGTTAAACCGTGATTATTTTGAGGGCGAGCCTGGAGCGATACTCAAGGTCATTCAGGAAGCTATCACCCAATACAAGGCTGAACATCCACCCCCCAACGAGGCAGACAATGACTGATTTTGACCTGACCGAGTTTTTTCTGACCGGAATGTTGACCTATGGCCCGCCGGCGCTGGGGTTGGCCTTGCTCATAGGCGCGCTGGGGTTGCCGGTGCCGGGCACGCTTTTTGTGCTGGCCGCCGGAGCGTTTGTGCGGCAAGGGGTCATAGATTTGACTACAGCTTCGGGGTTTGGGCTGTTGGGCGCCATTCTGGGCGATAGCGCCAGTTACACTATAGGCTTTTTTGCCAAAAGCTGGGTGCAGCGCCGTTTTGGGCAATCGTCGGCCTGGCAAAAGGCGCAAGACACGTTTGAGCGACGCGGCGGAATAGCCATCTATTTGACTCGCTTTCTGATTACACCGCTGGCTGTGCCCACTAATCTTATTGCCGGTAGCGGCGGATACCCTTTCTGGCGATTTTTAACCTATGACGTGGCCGGTGAGTTCACCTGGATTCTGCTCTATGGCGGGTTAGGCTACGCTTTTGGCAGCCAGTGGGAGGCGATCAACCAGTTCATCAGCGATTTCAGCGGCTTGCTGGTTGGGGTAGTCGCTTTGGGGGCGGGGATTTATTTCCTGGTTCGCCGCCGGCGACAGAACCAGCTTGTTAGATAGCAAAGACATTTACTCGTTCGCTATATAGCACAGTACTTACGCAGTTCGCATCCTGAGTAGCCCCGACCAAAGGGAGTGGGCGTATCGAAGGGTGCGAACGCCTCAAAACGACGCTTCGATACGGCTGTCGCCTACTCAGTATGCGTTTTGAGGTTCAACTGCGTAAATACTGATTTCATTACCTGACACTTTTCACTACAAGGGGGAAAATGGGACACAGATTACGCAGATTACACAGATTTTTATGATTTTATTGAAAATAATCTGTGTTTATCTGTGAAAATCTGTGTCCTATTAAAAAATGTCGGGTAGTG